>NZ_CP058350.1:860000-1020000 GCF_005860795.2 Peteryoungia desertarenae | reverse complement strand
AAATAACTGATATCATTTCGGAATTTCGGATCTTCGGCAAAATTCGGAGAAAATGGCATCGCCGATGCGGCTCCGCGCATGCTGCTGGAACGGCATTCGGCGGTCCCATGGCTTGATCCCCCGGTCCGGCTTTGCGAGTGTCATGGCTGATAGCATTCAAGGAGGTCACATGCTGGTTCTTTCCGAAGCGCAGACAGTCGAAGCCTTGGCGTGGGAGCCACTGATCGACGCGATTGGCGATCTGTTTGCCCAAGGCTGCACAATGCCGATTCGGCATCATCATGAGGTGGAAGTGCCAGGTGAGAGAGATGCCACGCTTTTGCTGATGCCCGCTTGGAAAGCCGGTGCCTATATCGGTGTGAAGCTCGTCTCGGTCTTTCCGGACAACCACATGCGCGGCCTGCCGGCGATCCATGGCAGCTATCTTCTATCGTCCGGGCGCACAGGCGAATTGCTGGCGGTGATTGACGGGGGCGCGCTGACGGCGCGACGGACAGCGGCAGCTTCCGCACTTGCAGCCCGCTATCTTGCCCGACCAGACGCCAGCGAGCATCTTGTTGTCGGCACCGGGCGGCTCTCTCTCAATCTGATTGAGGCGCATGCGGCGGTCAGGCCGATCCGTTCGGTCAAGATCTGGGGACGCAATGCGGAAAAGGCTGAAGAGACTGCTGCCGCTGCCCGCGCACTCGGATATGCGGCCGAAGCGGTTCGCGATGTTGAAGCGGCAGCGCAGGCAGCCGACATCATCTCCTGCGCCACGCTCAGTTCCGAACCATTGATCAAGGGAGCATGGCTGAAACCCGGCAGCCACCTGGACCTCGTCGGCGCCTTCAAGAAGGATATGCGCGAAAGCGATGACGATGCCGTGCGGCGGGCGAGCCTTTATGTCGATACCTATGGTGGGGCCTTTGGCGAGGCAGGAGACCTGCTGCAGCCTATCGATTCCGGTGTCATCAAGAAAAGTGACATCAGGGCCGAGCTGGCCGAGCTGGTGACCGGTCAGAAGGCTGGCCGCCAGAGTGCCGAGGAGATCACACTTTTCAAGTCGGTCGGAGCGGCACTTGAAGATCTGGCGGGCGCAATCCTGGCCTATGAAACTGTGACCAAGGGACTACCGGTTTCTGCATGACAATCCGCTTTCCCGATCTTCCGATCACATCGAAACTGCCCGACATCCTCTCAGCGCTCGAAACGGGCAATCGGCTCATCCTGTCGGCTCCACCGGGCGCGGGCAAGACGACGATCGTGCCGCTGGCTCTGCTGGATCAGGCCTGGCTGGGTGGGGAGCGGATCATCCTGCTCGAGCCCAGGCGGCTGGCGGCAAGGGCGGCGGCTGGCCGGATGGCAGCCCTTATGAAAGAGACGGTTGGCGAGACCGTCGGCTACCGGATGCGGCTCGACAACAAGGTTTCGACGAAAACGCGGATCGAAGTGGTGACCGAGGGGGTTTTCGTGCGGATGGTGCTGGACGATCCGGAGCTTGCCGGGATTGGTGCCGTCCTCTTCGACGAGTTCCACGAAAGATCGCTTGATGCGGATCTCGGTCTGGCGCTGGCGCTTGATGTGCAGGGCGCGCTGCGGGAGGATCTCCGGATCGGGGTGATGTCGGCAACGCTCGATATCGACCGGGTTTGCGGTCTGCTGGGGGATCCGCCGGCGGTGATCAGCGAGGGTCGGAGCTTCCCGGTTTCCATAGAATACAGGGATCGACCGGGAACGGTGAAGATCGAAGATGCCGTGACGGCGGCAATAGTGGAGGCGCATCAAAAGGAAGCCGGGTCAATCCTTGCCTTCCTGCCCGGACAGGCAGAAATCCGCCGGGTGGCGGAGAGGCTCGAGGGACTTTTTGGCGAAAACACCCGGATCGCGCCGCTTTACGGCAATCTCTCTCAAAGCGAACAGGATGCAGCGATCCGCTCTGCACCGGCTGGCGAGCGAAAGGTCGTTCTGGCGACCTCTATTGCAGAGACCTCTATCACCATTGACGGCGTGCGTGTCGTGATTGACAGCGGGCTCCAGCGATTGCCGGTTTTTGAGCCGGCAAGCGGGATCAGCCGGCTTGAGACAGTGCGGGTCTCTCGCGCTTCGGCAGAGCAGCGGGCCGGTCGTGCTGGGCGAACCGAGCCGGGAACGGCCATTCGTCTCTGGCATGAAGGGCAGACGGCTTCGCTTCCGGCCTTTACGCCACCGGAGATCCTGGCGAGTGACCTCACGGGCTTTGTGCTGGACCTCGCCCACTGGGGGGTGACAGACC
The DNA here is from genome assembly GCF_005860795.2 of Peteryoungia desertarenae. Taxonomy (GTDB): domain Bacteria; phylum Pseudomonadota; class Alphaproteobacteria; order Rhizobiales; family Rhizobiaceae; genus Allorhizobium; species Allorhizobium desertarenae. The sequence continues at coordinate 1,017,746 of NZ_CP058350.1, read as the reverse complement.
CCGCGACGCTGTCGCTGATCGACAGGCCTCCGACGCCAGCTCTCAAGGAAGCGAGGGCCCTGCTGTTGGGGCTTGGCGCAGTAGACGATCAAGGCCGATTGACCGCACGCGGGCATGCGATGCGCGGACTTGCCCTGCCGGCCCGCCTCGCCAGCATGGTGCTGGCGGCGACTGACGATGGATATGCTCATGCGGCAGCGGAACTGGCCGTGCTTTTGACCGAACAGGGGCTTGGCGGTTCCGATGTTGATCTGGACGAGAGACTGAGACGATTTCGGCGGGAGACGGGCGAACGGGCGGCAGCGGCCAGGCGGCTTGCCGCCGGTATTGCCCGCCAGGCCAATGGACTGGCAGGAGCGAAGGCAAAGGAGAAGGAAACAGCCATTTCGGTGGGCAGGCTTCTGCTTCATGCCTATCCGGACCGGATATCGCGCAACCGAGGTGGGCGCGGTCGATTCGTGCTGGCCAATGGACGCGGAGCAGAACTGCCGGAGACGGAACGGCTTTCGGGAGCAAACATGCTGGTTGTTGCCGATCTGACCGGAAAGGCGGCACAAGCAAGGATCCTTGCGGCAGCAGAAATCGATCGTGAAACGGTCGAGGCGGAACGACCGGATATGGTGACCCGCGACGAAATCAGCGGTTTCGACCCGGTAAGCCGGCAGGTGCGGGCCAGGCGGGTCGCGCGGATTGGAGCCATCACGCTTGAGGAGACACCCCTGCCCAAGCCGCGTGGCGAGATGGCAGCAAGGGGGCTTGCCGACGGAATACGGCAACTGGGTTTAAGGGAGCTGGCCTTCTCGAAGGCTGGCGAACAGCTGCGCCAGCGGCTCGGTTTTCTGCATCGGAGCCTTGGTGAGCCGTGGCCGGATGTGAGCGAGGAAGGGTTGATCGAAGCGCTGGAGCGCTGGTTCATCCCTTTTCAATCAGACGTGACCCGATTTGAGGACATCAAGCCGGGCAGTCTGCATGACGGGTTGATGGCACTTGTGCCGCATGAGCTGGTGCGCAGTCTGGACCAGCTTGCGCCGACGCATTTTACCGCACCAACCGGACAGGCGCATCCGATCCGATATGACGGCACCGAGCCGGTTCTTGCGATACGCGTGCAGGAACTGTTCGGCCTGAAGACCCATCCGTCTATTGCCGGCGGCAAGTTGTCCCTCGTTCTGGAGTTGACCTCGCCGGCGCATCGGCCCATCCAGACAACACGCGACCTGCCCGGTTTCTGGGCTGGATCATGGAAAGACGTGCGCAGCGAAATGCGGGGACGCTATCCGCGACACCCATGGCCTGAGGACCCGGCAGCAGCGCTGCCGACGACACGGGCAAAACCGCGCGGGACGTGAACAAAGGTCGCCCGTCATGGCGAGCTCCTGGAGAGGATGGAATTGATGATGGATCTTGCTGCGCAATTCGGCCCGTCCAGCAGACGGTTGCGACTGGAGACACTGGTCAAGCTGCGCTGGGTGGCGGTGGCAGGCCAGGGGCTGACGGTCATGGTGGTGGCCTTCTGGTTCCAGTTTCCACTGCCACTGCTGACTTGCCTTGCGCTGATCGGAGCGCTTGCTGCTGCCAATGCTCTGTTGTCCGTCGCCTTTCCGGCGACCTATCGGCTTGAGCCAGGCGCTGCCTTCGCGGTGCTGGCGCTGGATCTCTTCCAGATGGGGGCACTGCTTTTCATCACGGGTGGCCTCAGCAATCCTTTCGCGCCCCTGATTTCCATTCCGGTCATCATCTCCTTTGCTTCGCAGCCTCGACTTTACTCCGTCGCGCTGTTTGCCACGGCCCTCGTCTTCATCACGATCCTGTTCTTCACGCCCTTTCCCCTGCCTTGGTTTCCGGGGGAAGATCTTCGCATGCATTCGGTCATGCAAATGGGGATCTGGTGCTCGATCGTCTCGATGATGGCTTTCGCAGCCTTTTATGCCTATCGGGTGTCGCAGGAAGCGACGCTGCTTGCCGATGCGCTGACCGCGACGGAGTTGATCCTGCAGCGGGAGAAGCATCTCTCCCAGCTCGACGGACTGGCCGCCGCAGCGGCCCACGAACTCGGAACGCCGCTTGCCACGATCAGCGTTGTGGCCAAGGAAATGGAGCGCGAGCTGGGTGATGACGAGCGTTTCCGCGAGGATGTGCAATTGCTACGGAGCCAGAGCGAACGTTGCCGCGACATCCTGAAGCGGCTCACGACATTGCCTTCAGAAAGCGAGGAGCACATGCGCGTGCTGCCGCTGTCCTCGATGATCGAGGAGGTGATGGCACCACATCGCGAATTCGGGATAGAACTGGAGCTTGTCGAGGCCAGCAATCGCGGACGGGAGCCCGTCGGCACACGCAATGCCGCCATCATGTATGGGCTCGGAAACCTGCTGGAAAATGCGATCGACTATGCCCGACAGAAGGTGACCGTCACGGTAAGCCATGATGATCACCACGTGGTGGTGATAATTGCCGATGACGGTGAAGGCTTTTCGCAAGGGGTCTTGCAAAGAATTGGCGAGCCCTATGTAACCAGCAGACAGCGCGACATGCGGGCCGGCGGTTTGGGGCTGGGTCTCTTCATCGCCAAGACGCTCCTTGAACGTTCAGGGGCGACGCTTCGTTTTGAGAATGGCGAGGCAAGAGAGAGCGGAGCGCGGGTCATCGTGACGTGGCCACGCGAATATATGGAAGCTAGTGCTGCGACATGACTTTACCTCTCGCTGCCAACCGGCGATAACCGGGGCCAGCAAAGCGGGTCTGACATCCATTGCCTGATACTCTACGTATAATGGTTTGGAGATCGACCTTAACACTGTTGGGTAGCAGGAATGACGAATATGTCTGAAAGTGCCTCATCCATGACCAAGACGACAAGTGGAGCCTCCGGTCAGTCGCCAGATGCGCCGGGCTCCGACCAGAGCTTGCTGATCGTTGATGACGATGCCCCCTTCCTGCGGCGCCTCGCCCGGGCCATGGAAAGCCGTGGTTTTGTTGTCGACCAGGCCGCATCTGTGGCCGAGGGTATCGCCAAGGTGAAAGCGGACGCGCCAAGTTACGCCGTTGTCGATTTGCGTCTCGGTGACGGCAGCGGTCTGGATGTGATCGAGGCCATCCGGGAGAAGCGCAGCGATACCCGTATTGTCGTGCTCACGGGATACGGCAATATTGCAACAGCCGTCACGGCGGTAAAACTCGGGGCTCTGGATTATCTGTCCAAACCTGCCGATGCCGACGACATCTTCCTGGCCTTGACACAGAAGCCGGGCGAAAAGGCCGAAGTTCCGGAGAACCCGATGTCTGCAGACCGGGTGCGCTGGGAGCACATACAGAGGGTCTATGAAAGCTGCGATCGCAATGTATCGGAGACGGCGCGTCGCCTGAACATGCATCGACGAACGCTGCAGCGAATCCTCGCCAAACGTGCCCCGCGCTAGTTTTCAGGTGGGCTGGGCGTGAGCAGCCCATTCGGCCGACATCAGACGCTGGGCGGCGGTGCGGGAAAAGCTCAAGGTGACTGCCTTGCGGGTTGCAGGCGGAAGCTTGTGTTCGGGAGCCTCGCGCATCAGATGTGCGCCGTAGGCATCCGACAGGAATAGGCCGCAGTCTTGCGGGAATATGTCGAGCGGCACGTCGGCATGGGTTGCGAAGAACAGGCGATCACAATAGGCGCGGTAGTCGGGCCATTTCCTGTCGACACGGAAGTCCTCTATCGAAGACTTGATCTCGATGATCCAGACCTCACCCTTTTCCGACAGGGCAATCAGATCGGCCCGTCTTCCATTGGACAGCGACAACTCCGGCAGGATCGCAAACCGCATCTCTGCCAACAGAATCTGCACCCCACGGCGCACCAGCAGGGCCTTTTCGGACTGACGACCGTCGATTAACGGGTTGTTAAGGCCAATCGAAACAATCGTCATGGGATATCCTTCCAGAGCCTGTCTGCCATGTTGCAAAAAAGCCATGGGCATTCATTTTGCATCGTCGATTACTTTCGACCGCTTCGCAGCACTTGCGTCGCTAAGATTATTAAAAAATAAACCATAATCAAAGATGGTCGCGAGATCGTCATTCAGCCCTCAAAAACGAGCCATCGCATGCGCTTTCGGACTTTCATGACGGTGCTCGGCCTTGCTGCAACTGTTGCACTGGCCGGCTGCACCACGACCGGCGAATCCCAGGAAACCGCCCAGTCCACCAAGGTCGAGATATTCAGCGACTCCTATGGAAAGGTGACCGACGCCGGATATGCGCTGCCGGCCATCCCGATCCAGAAGATCGACAAGAAATTCCACCGCCAGATCGTCAACTATTCGACGCTGGAGAAGCCGGGCACCATCATCGTCAACACACGGGAACGCTTCCTCTACTACGTTTTGCCGCGCGGCAAGGCCGTTCGCTACGGGATTGGCGTCGGCAAGGAAGGCTTTGCCTGGGAAGGCAAGGCCTATGTCGCCTGGAAGCAAGCCTGGCCGACATGGCATCCGCCGAAGGAAATGGCTGAGCGCAAGCCGGAGGTGGCCAAATATGTCGAAAAGGGCATGGGTCCGGGGCTGAACAACCCGCTCGGCGCGCGCGCCCTCTATCTGTTCAACGAGAAGGGCCAGGATACCTTGTTCCGTCTGCACGGCACGCCGGAATGGAGCTCGATCGGGACTGCTGCCTCGTCCGGCTGCATTCGGCTGATGAATCAGGACATCATCGATCTCTACGAGCGCGTGAAGCCCGGCCGCAGCGCCAAGGTCATTGTCCAGCAGTAAGGTCTGAATACCTGCAGATACCAACAAGCCGCCTGGCTGACCCGGCGGCTTGTTGTTTCAAGAAACTCATTTCGGCCTCAGGCGGCTGCTGTCGCCTTGAGTTCAAGCCGGCGACGATGAAGAACCGGCTCCGTATAGCCATTCGGCTGTTCGACACCCTTCAAGACCAGATCGCAGGCAGCCTGGAAGGCGACGGAGGCGTCATAGTCTGTTGCCATTGGCTTGTAAGAAGGATCGCCCGCATTCTGGCTGTCAACAACAACGGCCATCCGCTTGAGCGTCTCAAGGACCTGCTCCCGCGTGACAACGCCATGGAGCAGCCAGTTGGCCATGTGCTGGGCCGAGATGCGAAGCGTCGCGCGGTCCTCCATCAGGCCGACATTGTTGATGTCCGGCACCTTCGAGCAACCGACGCCCTGATCGATCCAGCGTACGACGTAACCAAGAATGCCCTGTGCATTGTTGTCCAGCTCACGCTGGATTTCCTCCGGGCTCCAGTTCGGGCGCGTAGCGACCGGAACCGAGAGAATGTCTGAAAGCTTGGCGCGAGCGCGCGACTTCAGGCCATTTTGCACTTCGGCAACATTGATGCTGTGATAATGCGTGGCGTGAAGCGTCGCGGCCGTCGGCGACGGCACCCAGGCTGTGTTGGCACCAGCCTTTGGATGCGCGATCTTCTGTTCGAGCATGGCCGCCATCAGGTCCGGCATGGCCCACATGCCCTTGCCGATCTGCGCGTGGCCCGACAGACCGCATTCAAGGCCGATGTCGACATTCCAGTTCTCATAGGCAGCAATCCAGGCAGCCTGCTTCATGTCACCCTTGCGGATCATCGGACCGGCCAGCATTGAGGTGTGGATTTCGTCGCCCGTGCGATCAAGGAAACCGGTATTGATGAAGACCACACGGTCCTTGGCCGCCCGGATGCATTCCTTGAGGTTGACTGTGGTGCGGCGTTCCTCGTCCATTATGCCCATCTTCATGGTGTTCGGTGCCATGCCGATCAGGGCCTCCACGCGGGAGAAAATCTCGCAGGCGAAGGCTACTTCCTCCGGTCCATGCATCTTTGGCTTGACGACATACATCGAGCCGGCGCGAGAGTTCATCCGACGGCCGGAAGGGCCGATATCGTGAAGAGCGATCAAACCGGTGACGAGCGCATCCATGATGCCTTCCGGCACTTCATGGCCGTCGCGATCGAGGATGGCCGGATTGGTCATCAGATGACCGACATTGCGGACAAGCATCAGCGATCGACCGGGCAAGGTTGTGGCAGACCCGTCGGGCGCCAGGAATTGCAAGTCACCATTCAGCCTGCGGGTGAAGGTCTTGCCGCCTTTGCTGACTTCTTCCGTCAATGACCCGTTCATCAGGCCGAGCCAGTTAGAATAGACGACAACCTTGTCTTCAGCGTCGACAGCGGCGACCGAGTCCTCACAGTCCATGATCGTGGTCAGAGCTGATTCGAGACGGATGTCGTTGATCGAAGCGGCATCGCCGCTACCGATAACGCCGGATGCATCGAACAGGATCTCGATGTGAAGACCGTTGCGGCTAAGGATGACGGCCTCCGGTGCGTCGGACGCGCCGCGATAGCCGGCAAACTGAGACGGATCTGCCAAACCGGTCATTCCACCATCGGCAAGGGCAACGGACAGAGACTGGTCCTTGACGGTCACCTTGGCAATACTCGACCAGTTTCCGGCAGCCAGCGGCGCAGACCGGTCGAGAAAAACGCGTGCCCAGGCGATGACCTTGGCCCCACGAACCGGATTATAGCCCTTGCCCTTGTCGGCACCATCGGCTTCCGGGATGGCATCCGTGCCATAGAGCGCATCATAGAGCGAACCCCAGCGGGCATTGGCAGCATTGAGCGCATAGCGGGCGTTCATGACCGGGACAACAAGCTGCGGCCCGGCGGTTTCGGCAATTTCGGCGTCGACATTGTCGGTGGATACAGAGAAATCCGGACCTTCCGGCAGGAGATAGCCGATGTCGCGCAGGAAGCCCTCGTAGTTCGCCATGTCGGATGGCGCACCATTTTCCTTGTACCAGGCATCGATCTTCGCCTGCAGCTCGTCGCGCCGCGCCAGAAGGGCGCGGTTTTTCGGGGCAAGATCATGAACGATGGCGGCAAAACCCGCGAAATAAGCGTCAGGGTCCACGCCGGTTCCCGGTAGGGCCTGCTGGACGATGAAGTCGTGAAGCTGCTTGTCGATCTTCAAGCCGTGGGTTTCAACAAAGGTCATAATGATTAAGGTTCCTCACACTGTGCGCCCAATTAACTGCTGAGAATGCCTTGTTTGAATTCACAGTCAATCGATCAACAATTAGAAATATTCATTCCATTCTGGAAACAGTCAGGCCCTCGCATGGCGAGGCCGCCCGCTGGCGGTGGCAGTTATCCGGGCCTCGATCAACTGACGACGCCCTTCGATTTCGGCCACGTCGACGGATTCCGTCACCAGAGTGACAGCATCAGGCGCGCCATTCGCGGCAGCACGCTTGTGTGCCAGTTCCATCGCTGTCTGGCGTGCGAAGGCGAAGGCCTCCTGCTCCCTGGTAAAACGGGAAGCTTCGCCCAAGCCCGTTACCACATGAAGGCCTTCTTCAGGACAGGTGATGAAAGCGTTCACTGAAATGCGGACCTGTCCGACGACGGCGCCGATGGCATTGGCGACATCGGCATCCCCCGGAATTGCCAGATCAGAGCCGAGAGCTCTGGCAATCGCGGGATAATAGACCGGGGCGGACGCACCCAGACCGACCACAGGCCGGTCGAGCGCGAGCCTGAAGCCGGTAATCGCCGGGCGGTGGTCGAGTGCTCGACTGATGAGCGTCGATCTGGCGGGATCGATGTCGTGCAGGCCATCCTCGGCCAGTGTGGCGGCAAGGATCGCTTCGGCAGACTGGCGCGTCAGCCTATCGACAATTGTCTGCGCCAGTTCTTCCGGGGTTGCCGCCACGGGCTTTCCTGCACCTGTCTTGCGGCGGGCAGCCAGCTGCATCCCGAGAAGGGCTGCCTCACGATCCCACTGCGCCTGTTGATTGAGAAGGTGCATGGCGTCGGAGGGGGTGAGGCCACAGATGTGCACCAGTCCCCTGGCGACAAGACGATCAAGCGTCGCCTTCTGCTGGGTCAGACTGATGAGCGTGTCGAGTGGTACCGGAGCGTTTCCGATCCGGTCGAAAAGGGCCTGTTCCTGGGGCTGGAGGCCGGTTGACAGAGCGATCGGCAGACCCGTTCTGACAGCAAAGCGGCCGTCATTGCGACCGGCATGGCTGGCACGCAGTTGCCGCTCCAAGGTTTCTTTTACAGGGGTACCATGAAGGGTACCCGTGAGGCTCAGCGGGACTAGCCGGCGGGGGCCGAGCTGGATGCGAAGTCCAAGGCCCTGATCGTCGATATGAACTTCGGAGTCACCGCCCAGGCCGAAGGTGCGCATGGCCACGGCCTCCACCATGGTCCGATAGCCGCCGACCACAGCGCCATCGGCATCGAGGCGGGGACTGCCATCTTCCATGATGGCAACATCTGTGGTGGTGCCGCCGATATCCGATACAATTGCGTTGTCGAGGCCCGTCAGATGCCGGGCGCCAACGAGGCTGGCCGCCGGGCCCGAAAGGATTGTCTCGATCGGGCGCAGACGCGCTTCGCTGGCCGATATCAGCGCACCATCGCCGCGCACCACCATCAAGGGAGCCTCAACGCCACGACCTGCAAGATAGGTTTCGGCAGAGCCTATCAGACGGTCGATCATCGAGACCAGACGAGCATTCAGGAGCGTGGTGAGCGCACGGCGTGGTCCACCGAGCTTGGAGGACAGCTCGTGACTGCAGGTCACGGGCAGACCGCTTACGGAGCGGATCACCTCGCGAACGCGCACCTCATGGGCCGGGTTTCGCACGGCAAAATATCCCGCTACAGCGAAGGACGTCACGCTCTTTGCAAGATCGGGTAGGGCGGCCACCAGCGGTTCGAGGTCCAGCGGCTGCTCATTGCCATGCACATCATGGCCACCGGGAAGAAAGACGACCGGATCCGAGCCGAGCGCTTCGGCGAGACCATCTCGCTTCAGATCCTCTGGACCGAAACCGATCATGACCAGGGCCGCCCGTCCGCCCTGCCCTTCCACAAGGGCATTGGTGGCCAGTGTCGTCGAAAGGCTGACCAGACCCAGTTCGCGGGGATCGAGGCTGGTTTGCGCAAGCACCTTGTCCAGTGCTTCAGCGATGCCGACCGAAAGATCGTGGCGGGTGGTCAACGCCTTGGCCTTGGCCAAAATGCCCTGATCATCATGAAAGATGACGGCATCCGTGTAGGTCCCGCCGGTGTCGATGCCGAGCATGTATTGCGATGCCACTCAAACCGCCTTGTCTTATGCGCCTTTGCTGTTTTGGCTTATGCCACAGACACATCGCTTTCAGCCAGTGTGTCTGCGGCATGTTGAGGTCGGCGACGGGCGGTGACCCGCATGGGCAGGCCCCCCGAGGGCTGAGTCGTCAGTTTCTGGACGGGCCACGGCTTTGTCTCGGACGTCACATCGAAACGGTACCGATACATGAGCACGGCAAGGGCAATGACGGCTTCCTGCAGGGCAAAGGTCGCACCGATGCAAACGCGTGGCCCGGCACCGAAAGGGAGATACTGAAAACGTCCAATCTTCTCGCGGTTTTCAGGCAGGAAGCGCGAAGGATCGAAGACACGCGGGCGATCCCAGTAGAGTTCATGGCGGTGAAGGGTCCAGGGCATAACGAGAATGGTGGTGCCCTTCTCGATATCCACGACCTCGCCGTTCGAAGCCTCGTAGCGATCAGGTGCCACTGCTTCTCTGTTGAGGGACGGGGCCGGTGGATAAAGACGCATGGCCTCCTCAAAGGCTGCCCGGACATGGGGCATGCGTTCCAGCCAGTCGACGGGTGCGGCGCCACTTGCGATCACGCGATCGATTTCTGTTTCCATCCTCTCGCGCACTGCGGGGCAATGAGCGACGCAATAGAAAGTCCATGCGAGTGCTCGCGCGGTGGTCTCATGACCGGCACCGATGAAGGTCAGGATATTGTCCTCGATCTCTTCGGTGGTCAGCCCATCCGGACCCTCCAGTTCAAGGAGAAGCGTCAGAAAATCGTCCGGGGCTGTGGCTCGATTGGCCTGCATGCGCTGACGCCGCTCATCCATGGTGCGGCGAACAAGCGCCCGGAACTTGTTGAGCACCCGGTAGCCGCCGATCCGGGTCAGACGCGGAAGCCATTTCGGCGCGCGCAGAAGGTCTAGCGGATCGATGCGGCCCATACGATGCAGCAAGGCATCGACGTCATCAGCAAAATCACCGCCTTCGGAGGCGATTTCACCGGAAAAGAGGGTGTCTGACAGGATCGCATAGGTGAGTTCCGTCATGTCGACGGCAATATCTCGAACTATGCCTTCAGGGTTGTCGGTCTCATAGCGGGTCAGAAACGTCTCTGACTGCTCGTGCATCTGCCGCGCGAAGCCACGGGCGTGACGCGGGGTGAAGACGGGCGCCATGGCCTTGCGTGAACGTTTCCACACGGGCCCCTCTGCCGTCAGCAGGCCATCCCGCAGAATGGGGCGCAGGACCAACTGGCGGACCTCAGCCATGGCGTAATTTGCGGAATTGTCGACGAGCACATGGCGGATCAGGCCTGGATCATTGACGATGAGCGTGGTCTCACCGAAGAAGCGCGTCTTGATCCAAGGCCAAGTGTAAGACGGCATACCCCAGAGCTCGAGGGGATTGCGCAGTACCGTCCGGATGATCTCAAGCCGGCTAGGCGGCACCGTGCGCGGCAGCGGCGCCGGTGGCTCGAAATCCGATAGCGGGGCAGGACCTTGCATGGCATTCTCCCTGGGGCCTAAGCGCCCCATCAGGAGTTAGAGCAGCTCCTGGAGCTCGTCCAGTCGATCATTGATCAGCCAACCGTAGTAGTTCTCTTCCGGCAAACCTCCGCCCCGTGCCTTCAAGGCGCGGGCGCGCTGCTGGGAGCCGCCAATATTGAAGAGCGTGGCGGTAATGCCGGGGTTCCTTGAGATATCGACATTCGCAATTGTTCTATAGTCGTCAATCGATTTGCGGATCACGGCAGCCATGTAGGCAAGGGAGATATCGGGGTCCATGATTGCCCGGTAGACGCCAGCGGCATCAGCCGGATCAAGTTTTGCAAAGCCCGACTTCTGATTGACCAGGTCGGTCAACATCAGGGCCGTCAGGGGATTGATCTGCCCGAGACCGAAAGTCTGGCCGGCATAGAAGGGCTGGAAGAACACTGCGCTGAACCGGTTATCCGGATAGGCACGGCCATCGACTTTCTTGCCCCTGAATGTCGCCTGCCAGACATCTTCTCTGCAGCTCCACAGGCGGTAGGAATCGTCAAAGTCAGCGCATCTGTCGAATTCGGAACGTTCAACGAAATCCGAGATGTCCTCGCCCTTGTAGGCAAAACGAAAGCTGTTTCCGGCATAGGAGGCAGCCTTGACATAGTAGCTTTGCAGACGGTCGTAAGCATCGACATTGTAGGTATGCTCACCCACGATTGCGCCGACCATATGGATTGGATCGATGTCGTAGGCTGCTGCAACCCGCTTGATCTTTGAAATCAGGCTGCGGTCCTGCTTCAGGAGATCGCGAACTTTTTCATATTTCAGGTCGAAGCTAGTCTTTCCGGCCCTGGTGCGTCGAACAGATGCGCCCGGAATTGGCGGCTGCTCGGCATTGCGATTTCCCGGCGGGACAAGGCGCGCAGCATCGGCGGGCGCAGGTATCCCCATCGCCAGCGCCAAACTCACCATCAAACCCTGCGTAAAACGTCGCACGTATTATCGTCCCAAGGCGCCGATCATTTCTTCACCACGCCTCGGCACTGCCTGATGCGCAAATCGACTGTGGCATCTCTTTACATAAGCGATACCTGCATTGTCGACTGCGGGCGGCGTCACTTTCTTGAGAACCGCCTTTTTCCTCTGGTCGAAGGTGCACAAACACCACAGGCTGTGGCCTTCGTCACAGGATGTAGCGCGAAAGATCTGCGTCACCAGCGATGCTTTCGACCTGTTCGCGCACATAGGCCGAATCAATCATCGTCGCCGAACCGCCGCGATCCGGCGCATGAAAGGATATGTCATCCAGAACGCGTTCCATGACGGTTTGCAAGCGCCGGGCCCCAATGTTTTCGACCGTCTCGTTGAGGCGAACCGCAACATCGGCCAGGGCATCGATCGCGTCTTCGGTGAAATCGAGCTCCAGTTCTTCCGTTGCCATCAGCGCCTTGTACTGGCGGATCAGGCTCGCTTCGGTCTCGGTCAGGATGCGGCGGAAGTCTTCCTTCGACAGCGGCTTCAGTTCGACGCGAATCGGCAGACGCCCCTGAAGCTCCGGCAGGAGGTCGGACGGCTTCGATACGTGGAAGGCGCCGGAGGCGATGAACAGGATATGGTCCGTCTTCACCGGCCCATATTTCGTAGCAACCGTCGTACCTTCGACCAGCGGCAGGAGATCGCGCTGGACGCCCTCACGCGAGACGCCGGCGCCCATACCGCCATCACGGGCGGCAATCTTGTCGATTTCATCGAGAAAGACGATGCCGTCATTCTCCACGGAACGCAGTGCCTCCCGCTGAATGACGTCGACATCGATCAGCTTGTCGGATTCGTCGTTTATGAGGTCGGCATAGGAGGCCTTGACCGTTGTCCGCACCTTCTTTGTGCGGTTGCCCATCGCCTTGCCGAACATCTCGGAGAGATTGAGGATGCCGACATTGGCACCCGGCATGCCGGGAATTTCGAAACCGGGCATACCGCTGCCGGAATCGGCGATCTCGATATCAATTTCCTTGTCATCGAGTTCGCCATTGCGCAGCTTCTTGCGGAAGCTGTCACGGGTCGCGGGAGAGGCCGTTGCGCCAACCAGCGCATCGAGAACCCGCTCTTCCGCACCGGCATGGGCCTTGGCCTGGACTTCGGCGCGCTTCTTGTCTCTGACAAGGGCAATACCGACTTCGACAAGATCGCGGATGATCTGTTCGACGTCGCGACCGACATAGCCCACTTCGGTAAACTTGGTCGCTTCCACCTTGATGAAAGGTGCACCCGCGAGCTTGGCCAGCCGGCGGGAGATTTCCGTCTTGCCCACCCCTGTCGGTCCGATCATCAGGATATTCTTCGGCATGACTTCGTCACGCAGATCATCCGGCAATTGCTGCCGACGCCAGCGGTTGCGCAGCGCAATCGCCACAGCACGCTTGGCTTCATGCTGTCCGATGATGTGACGATCGAGTTCGGAAACGATCTCACGCGGAGAAAAATTGGTCATTTGAGAAAACTCCCGACGATCACGCTGAGGCTGGCGGATCAGGTTTGATGTATTGATGGGGTCAGGTTTGCGCCATAACCCCTATTGGGCATCCAGCTGCTCGATAATCGCGCTATCGTTCGTATAGACGCAGATGCGCGCGGCGATTTCCATGGAGCGGCGGGCAATCTCTTCGGCCGACTTGTCAGTGTCCATCAGTGCCAGGGCGGCTGCCAAGGCATAATTGCCACCCGAGCCGATTGCCATGGCCCCATGCTCCGGTTCCAGCACATCGCCATTGCCGGTAATGGCCAGGGTGATCGACGTGTCGGCGACCAGCATCATGGCCTCAAGATTGCGCAGATACTTATCCGTGCGCCAGTCCTTCGCGAGTTCGACGGCGGCGCGCATCAGCTGTCCCGGATATTGTTCCAGCTTCTTTTCCAGACGGTCGAGGAGGGTGAAGGCGTCGGCAGTCGCACCCGCAAAACCGGCAATGACCTCACCGCCCTTGCCGATGCGGCGAACCTTGCGGGCATTGCCCTTCATTACGGTCTGACCGAGGCTGACCTGTCCGTCTCCGGCCATGACCACCTTGCCGTCTTTCCGCACTGTTACAATCGTTGTCATCTTTCACCCATCTTGCCCCCATCGGGGGCTTCATCAGCGGGCCTTTGCCCTTCATGAAGGTCTATGTAAGTTCCCTTTCGATGATTGCAAACCAGCCGGGATCGCTTCCCTGCTTGCATCGGGCCGGAGCCATTCTCAAACCACTGGCCGCATGGGCGGGTACCCACATGTAACTTCTGGATATTTGCGACGCCTGCTGGTAAGGGACGGCAATTATTCTGATGGAGCAGCCCGATGGCAGAGCGCAAAGGCGAAGTATCCCGCAAAACAAACGAGACTTCCGTTTCGGTTTCCGTTGCGATCGACGGAACCGGCACGGGTAAGATCTCGACGGGGATCGGCTTCTTCGACCACATGCTGGACCAGCTCTGCCGGCACTCACTGATCGACATGCATATCGATGTGAAAGGCGATCTCCACATCGACGATCATCACACGGTTGAGGACACCGGCATCGCGCTTGGCCAGGCCATTTCGCGTGCACTTGGCGAACGCAAGGGTATAACCCGTTATGCCTCGATTGACCTTGCCATGGATGAGACCATGACCAAGGCGGCAATCGACGTGTCTGGTCGCCCTTTCCTGGTCTGGAACGTGCAATTCAGCGCGCCGAAGATCGGGACATTCGATACGGAGCTCGTTCGCGAATTCTTCCAGGCCTTTGCCCAGAATTCCGGGATCACGCTGCATGTGCTGAACCATTACGGCGCGAACAATCACCATATTGCCGAGACCTGTTTCAAGGCTGTTGCCAGAGCACTGCGGACCGCGACCGAGATTGATCCACGGCAGGCAAGCCGCGTTCCCTCCACCAAGGGAACACTCGTCTGATTCGCCAGGACTTCCTTGGTCTGCGCTTGAGACCCGACACCACTTTGCTCCGGCTGGAATGTTCACTTCCAAGCCGTCGAGCGGAAAGGAATTGAAGACATGCGTGTCGCCATCATCGACTATGGGTCGGGCAATCTACGCTCGGCCACCAAAGCTTTTGAAAGGGCCGCCCGCGAAGCAGGTCTCGACACCGAGATAGAACTGACAGACCAAGCTGAACGGGTTGCCTCTGCAGACCGGATCGTGCTGCCGGGCGTTGGCGCCTATGCGGACTGCAAGCGCGGACTGGATGCGGTTTCGGGCATGCATGACGCCATTGCCGAAGTCGTTGAGACCAAAGGGCGGCCATTCTTCGGGATTTGCGTCGGCATGCAGCTGATGTCATCGCGGGGGCTTGAGAAGACCGTGACCGACGGCTTTGGCTGGATCAAGGGCGATGTGGTGGAAATGACACCATCCGACCCGAGCCTCAAGATCCCGCAAATCGGCTGGAACACGCTCACCCTTAACCGCCAGCATCCGCTGTTTGAGGGAATCAAGACCGGGCCGGACGGACTGCATGCCTATTTTGTCCATTCCTATCACCTGGCAGCGCAGAACCCGGCGGATGTGATTGCAACGACCGATTATGGTGGCGCGATGACGGCCTTTGTCGGACGAGACAACATGGTTGGCGCGCAGTTCCACCCGGAAAAGAGCCAGTCGCTTGGTCTCAAGCTGATTGCCAACTTCCTCACCTGGCGACCTTAAGATCTTCATTCGGAAGCAATAGATGATCCTTTTTCCTGCAATCGATCTCAAAGACGGTCAGTGCGTGCGCCTCAAGCTTGGCGACATGAACCAGGCAACCGTCTACAATCCCGATCCGGCAGCGCAGGCGAAGGCCTTTGAGGACCAGGGGTTTGAATGGCTGCATGTCGTTGACCTGAACGGGGCCTTTGCCGGCGAGAGCGTCAATGGTGCGGCGGTGGATGCAATCCTCTCTGCCACAACGAACCCGGTGCAGCTTGGCGGCGGCATCAGGACACTCGAGCATATCGAAAACTGGCTTTCGCGTGGTCTTTCGCGCGTGATCCTCGGCACCGTTGCCGTGCGTGATCCGGCCCTCGTGAAGGAGGCCTGCCAACGCTTTCCGGGCAAGATTGCCGTCGGCATCGATGCCAAGGGCGGAAAGGTTGCCGTCGAGGGCTGGGCGGAGGCCTCGGAGCTCGGCGTGATCGAACTCGCCCGACGTTTCGAAGGCGCGGGCGTGGCGGCCATCATCTACACTGACATTGATCGGGACGGTATTCTGACCGGGATCAACTGGGCTTCGACGCTGGAGCTTGCCGATGCCGTTTCGATCCCTGTTATTGCATCGGGCGGACTGGCTTCCATCGATGATGTGAAACGCATGCTGGAACCGGATGCGGCCAAGCTTGAAGGTGCCATCTCCGGACGTGCTCTTTATGATGGCCGGATCGATCCGGCGGAAGCGCTGGCGCTGATCAAGGCCGCGAGAGGCTGAAGGATAGTTCGATGACACTCAAGGCCCGCGTGATCCCCTGCCTCGACGTCAAGGACGGCCGTGTCGTCAAGGGCGTCAATTTCGTTGATCTGATCGATGCCGGCGACCCGGTCGAAGCTGCCAAGGCCTATGATGCCGCCGGTGCCGACGAACTCTGCTTTCTCGACATCACGGCTTCGTCCGACAATCGCGAGACGATTTTCGAAGTCGTGGCCCAGACGGCCGATCATTGCTTCATGCCGCTGACGGTGGGCGGTGGCGTACGTGCCGTCGCCGATATTCGAAAGCTGCTTTTGTGTGGAGCCGACAAGGTTTCGATCAACTCGGCAGCGGTCAAGAACCCGGATTTTGTCGCCGAGGCGGCTGACAAGTTTGGAAACCAGTGCATTGTCGTGTCGATTGACGCCAAGAAGGTGTCAGCGGCGGGCGAGACGGACCGCTGGGAGATCTTCACCCATGGCGGACGGCAGCCTACCGGGATTGACGCTGTGGAGTTCGCCATCCGCATGGTTGAAAAGGGTGCCGGTGAGCTTCTGGTGACCTCGATGGATCGGGATGGCACCAAGAGCGGTTATGACATCTCTCTGACACGGACAATTGCCGACAGCGTGCGCGTTCCCGTCATTGCATCGGGAGGCGTGGGCACCCTTGATGACCTCGTGGCCGGAATACGGGATGGTCATGCGACAGCGGTTCTGGCTGCATCCATTTTCCATTTCGGCACCCATTCGATTGGCGAGGCGAAAGCCTATATGGCACAAGCCGGGCTCGCGATGCGGCTGGATTGAGAAAGGACGAGCGGGATGACGCAGTTTTCGCTGACCGATCTGGAGCGGATCGTATCCGAGCGAGCGACGGCTGGGACGGATCAATCCTGGACCGCAAAACTTGTTGCTGCAGGACAGAAGAAGGCGGCCAAGAAACTGGGCGAAGAGGCGGTGGAAGCCGTGATGGCAGCGGTGACAAACGACCGGCAAAACCTCGTCTATGAGAGCGCGGACCTCCTCTATCATCTGATGGTCGTATTGAAAATCGCTGGCATCCCGTTACAAGAAGTGATGCAGGAACTGGAGCGGCGGACCGCTCAATCGGGCCTGAGTGAAAAGGCCAGTCGGCGGGACCCATGACGATAGCTATGCGGGAATCCGAAACGCCAGAAGTTCTCGACCATTTCCAGGCCAACGGCTATTCCCCGTATCTCTTCTTCGAGTCCGAAGAATGGGCACAGTTTCGTGCCGATACGCCCCTGACCCTGACCGCTGATGAAGTGAAGCGGCTTCGGTCAATCGATGATCCGGTCGATCTGGATGAGGTGCGCAGGATCTATCTGTCGCTCTCGCGACTGCTTTCCTCCCATGTCGAGTCGTCGCAACTTCTATTCGAACAGCGCAATCGCTTTCTGAGCATGTCCGATGTCTTCAAGACGCCCTTCGTAATCGGGATTGCCGGATCGGTGGCCGTCGGCAAATCGACCACGGCGCGTATCTTGAAGGAATTGCTGGCGCGCTGGCCATCGAGCCCGAAGGTCGATCTGGTGACGACCGATGGCTTTCTCTATCCCAACGCGCATCTGATCAAAAACAACATGCTGAACCGGAAGGGTTTTCCGGAAAGCTACGATATCGGTGCGCTCCTGCGCTTCCTGTCGGCGATCAAGGCCGGCCTTCCCAATGTCAAGGCGCCCTGTTATTCGCACCTGACCTATGACGTCCTGCCGGACGAGCACAGGGTCATCGATCGCCCCGACATCCTGATCTTCGAAGGGATCAATGTCCTGCAATCACGGCATCTGCCAGCGGATGGCAAGATCGTGCCGATGGTCTCCGACTTCTTCGACTTCTCGATCTACATCGATGCGGACGAGAACGCGATCCATCGCTGGTATGTCGACCGCTTCATGCGGCTACGGCAGACCGCATTCCGGGACCCGAATTCCTATTTCCATCGCTATGCCACAATCAGCGAAGCCGAAGCGCTGGACATCGCCGAAGGGCTCTGGGCCAATATCAACCTGAAAAACCTGCAGGAAAACATCCTGCCGACACGCCCGCGCGCCGACCTGATCCTGCGCAAGGGCAATCATCATCTGGTCGAGAAGGTCGCTTTGAGAAAACTGTAGGCGATCTATCGCCAGCTATGCTCATGGATTGACCCGGCGCAGCGTCAGATTGATGCGTCCGCCGTTCTTAAGGAGTGTCGAGGTTGCGGGATAGATGCGATCCACTCCGTGAAATCGCAGACGGCTTGCCCCGGCGAGAACAAAGACATCACCGCTTTCCAACTTGATGGATCGCGTCCGATCATTTCGGTTGATGCCACCGATGCGGAACAGACAGGTGTTGCCAAGTGAGACCGAGACGACCGGCGCGCCCAAATTGATCTCGTCACGATCCTGATGCAGACCCATACTGGCTTTGTCATCGTAGTAGTTGATGAGGCAGGCTTCAGGGTCTTGTCCATAAGAGGACACATCGCGCCAGAGGTCCAGAAGCGGCGCTGGAATGGGTGGCCAGGCCCTGCCCGTTTCCGGATGGGTCGACTGGTAGCGGTAACCTCTTTCCTTGTCAGTCAGCCAACCAAGATTTCCGCAATTTGTCATGCGTACGGACATTTGTTTGCCGGTGCGCGGCATAACGGGGACGAAGAGCGGCGCAACGGACACGACGGACCTTATGTCGCTCAACAAGGCCTCCTGTTCGGATCTGTCGAAATAGGCCGGAAAATGAAGGAGCCCCTCATCAAGGGGCAGCCTGGTTTTCGTCATGGTGCAATTCAGCCTGTATTTTCGACCAAGGCTAGGCCTCAAGCGGGGGGATACGCAAGACCTGGCCCGGATAGATCTTGTCTGGATGGGTCAGCATTGGCTTGTTCGCGTCGAAGATCTGCGTGTGCTTGGCTCCCTTGCCCTTGCCGTACTGAGCTTCGGCGATCTTCCATAGATTGTCGCCCTTCTTTACAGTGTAGAATACGGGCTCTTTTGCTGGCTCCGGCGTTGCGCTCGGTGATTCGGCGATCTTGAGTTCCGTCGCTTCGACCCTGGAAATGCCAAGGGTATTGCCAACAGCTATGACCGTCTTTTCAAAGATCGACTGATCCTGGACGACGCCCTTGAGGACTACCTTGTCGTCGACAACCTCGACCTCAACCTTGTCAGTGCCAATATCGTGCGACGCGAGCTCCTTTTTCACAGCCTCCGCATCGGGAGCCTCGTCATCCCCGCCCAAACCGATCTTCTTGCCGGCACTCTTTATGAAGTCAAAAAATCCCATGTTTACCCCCTTGTTGAGATCAGGCCAACAACAGACGACAGCGACCGACAAAACACAAGATAAATTCTAATTTAAACTATACTGAATTAATCGCCGATCGGTCGACCACGCATCTTCTTGACTTCGGCGCGGCCTGATTTTTCCTTCAATCGTCGCTCGATCGATCCCTTGGTGGGCTTGGTCTTCTTTCGCGGGGGTGGTGGTGGCTCCGCTGCCTTGAGGATCAGCTCCTTCAGCCTTTCGCGGGCGTCTTCACGATTGCGCTCCTGACTTCGAAACCGATTGGCCTCGATCATCAGGACGCCCTCCTTGGACATGCGTTTGCCCGCCAGCTTCGCCGCATTCTGCTTGATCCGCTCGTTAAGAGCCGGCGAGCCCATCAAATTGAAGAAGAGCTGGACCGCCGTCGAAACCTTGTTGACGTTTTGCCCACCCGGTCCGCCAGCCAGCACGAATTGTTCCGTCAGTTCCCATCCGGCAATGGTGATACGGCTATTGATGATGAGCGGGTCGCTGGCCATGTCCGTCTCTTCTTCCTTCTGGACCCCATATCGGCGCAGGCAGTCCGCAAGGCAAGCGCGGAACGAAAAGACCCGGCAGAAAAATCTGCCGGGTCCTTCTCACAAATCGGGCTCAGACGTCGAGACCAACCCTTACTCAGCTGCGATGCGCAAACCAGGTGCCGCGTCGCGCACCTTGCCATCGACATGGGCTTCGAATTTGGCGAAGTTGTTGATGAACATGCCGACCAGTTTCTTGGCCTGAGCGTCATAGGCGGCGCCATCGGACCAGGTCGAACGGGGGTCGAGAATGCTGGTCTCGACACCTTCGACAGCGACCGGAACAGCGAAGCCGAAATTAGCGTCAATCCGCATATCTGCCTTTTTCAACTCACCCTTCAACGCTGCCGTCAGCAGAGCGCGGGTCGCCTTGATCGGCATGCGATTGCCAACACCATAGGCACCGCCCGTCCAGCCGGTATTGACCAGCCAGCAGTCGACTTCGTGACGGGCGATCAGATCACGCAGGAGATTGCCGTACTCAGTCGGATGACGCGGCATGAATGGTGCGCCAAAGCAGGTTGAGAACGTGGCTTCCGGTTCCGTGACACCCTTTTCTGTACCAGCCACCTTCGCGGTGTAACCAGACAGGAAGTGGTACATGGCCTGTTCCGGCGTGAGCTTCGCAATCGGGGGCAAGACGCCGAAGGCATCTGCCGTCAGCATGATGATCGTCTTCGGATGCGGCGCGGTGCCGGTCTCGGACGCATTCGGGATGAAGTGCAGCGGATAAGCGCAACGAGTGTTTTCAGTCAGTGAACCGTCGTTGAAATCGGGTACGCGGTTTTCATCAAGGACCACATTTTCCAGAACCGTGCCGAAACGCTTGGTCGTTGCATAGATTTCCGGCTCAGCCTCGGCAGACAAGCGGATCGTCTTGGCGTAGCAGCCACCTTCGAAATTGAAGATGCCATTTTCGCCCCAGCCATGCTCATCGTCGCCTACAAGAGTGCGCGTTGGATCGGCAGAAAGGGTCGTCTTGCCGGTGCCGGAAAGGCCGAAAAAGACAGCTGCGTCACCATCGGGCCCGACATTGGCCGAGCAGTGCATCGGCATGACACCACGGTCCGGCAGAAGGTAGTTCAATACGGTGAAGACTGACTTCTTCATTTCACCGGCATAGGAGGTACCGCCGATGAGAACAATTCCGTTGGTCAGATCGCAGGCAATCACCGTTTCCGTGCGGCAGCCATGGCGCTCTGGATCAGCGCGGAAACTCGGCAGATCGATGATCGTCAGTTTCGGAACGAAGCTTGCGAGTGCGGCGCGCTCCGGTCGGATCAGAAGATTACGGATGAACAAGGAGTGCCATGCGAACTCGGTGATCACGCGGGTTGGAAGCGCGTTTTCTGCATCTGCACCGCCAATAAGGTCTTGCACAAAGAGGTCCTTGCCGGCCGCATGGGCAAGCATGTCCTGGTGAAGCACGGCAAAGTGCTCCGGGGTCATCGGCTTGTTGTTATCCCACCAGATCTCGCCGTCCGTCTTTCCGTCACGGACAACAAACTTGTCTTTGGCGGACCGACCGGTGTGCTGACCGGTGAGAGCACGAAGGGCGCCGTCAGCGGTGATTTCTGCCTCACCCCGACGGATGGACTCTTCATAGAGAGCGCTTTCCAGGAAATTATAGCGGACACTGGCGGCATGACCCAAACCGATCTCCGCAATCCCCTTACCGGGGTTCCTTACACCCAATTCCTCCATGGTGCGCCTTCCTCTCAACATGGGCCACAATCTCGAATGCGCCGGAAGCTAGTCTTGCGTTTTAAAGAAAGCAAGTAGGCTCATCAAAAAAGTTCAATAATATCAATTATTTAATCGATTTAAAAGAGAAAACATCATTTTAAATCGTTTAGTTCTGCTTCTATTCCATCCTGTTTTTCCGATGCTGCAGCTGAAAAAGAGATGCAATGAAGCTTGAGAAAGAGGTTCAGACTATCGTTCTCTTTTTCCTTGCCACAATTTGTTCCACCTTTATCCTCATTAAGCTCGGGCAGATAACGAACCCGCAAAGGGCGTGAGCCATGGGGCAGCGCTTCCACACGACGGAGACGAATAGCATGCAGACGATCGCGCTCGTAGACGACGACCGCAACATCCTGACTTCTGTCTCGATTGCGCTTGAAGCCGAAGGTTACAAGGTCGAGACCTATACCGATGGCGCCTCAGCCTTGGATGGGTTGCTGGCACGTCCGCCCCAGCTCGCGATCTTCGACATCAAGATGCCCCGCATGGACGGTATGGAACTCTTGCGTCGGCTTCGCCAGAAATCGGATCTGCCAGTGATCTTCCTGACATCCAAGGACGAGGAGATCGATGAGCTTTTTGGTCTGAAGATGGGTGCCGATGATTTCATCACGAAGCCATTCTCGCAGCGACTGCTGGTGGAGCGCGTCAAGGCAATCCTGAGACGGGCAGCAAACCGGGAGAATCTGGCCCCGATCGGCGCAAAGCCGACTGCCGAGCAGCAAGCACGCACCCTGGAGCGGGGGCAGCTGGTCATGGACCAGGAGCGCCACACCTGCACGTGGAAGGGCGATGCCGTGACGCTGACTGTCACCGAATTCCTCATTCTCCAGTCATTGGCACAGAGACCGGGCGTTGTGAAAAGTCGCGATGCATTGATGGATGCAGCCTATGATGAACAGGTCTACGTAGACGACCGGACCATCGACAGTCACATCAAGAGGCTTCGCAAGAAGTTCAAAATGGTCGATACCGACTTCGACATGATTGAAACGCTCTACGGTGTGGGATACCGCTTCCGCGAAGCGGCGTGACACTGACGCCGTGATCCACATTGATCTTGGGTGAGCAGTGGGCCGTGCAAGAGGCATCGCGGGCGAGAGGTTGACGTTTGGCCAGACATGTTGACGAGGAGAGTTTGGAGGAGCTCGACGGCTCCCCGGAGTCGCGTCGTCTGTTTGCGCATCCCTTCACCCTGATCCGCCGAATCTTCGGGCATGCGCTGTTTTCGAGCCTGACGCGACGGATTGTCTTCTTTAATCTCGCGGCGCTGATCGTTCTTGTCGGCGGCATCATGTATCTCAACCAGTTCCGCGAAGGACTGATCGATGCACGGGTCGAAAGCCTGCTGACGCAGGGCGAAATCATTGCTGGTGCCATTTCGGCCTCGGCCTCAGTCGATACCAACTCGATCACCATTGATCCGCAAAAGCTCCTTGAGCTGCAGGCCGGGCAGAGCATTACGCCCGTGCCCAATGACGAAGATCTCGGCTTTCCAATCAACCCGGAACGGGTCGCGCCGGTGCTGCGGCGGTTGATCTCTCCCACGCGCACCCGCGCGCGGCTTTTCGATGCCGATGCCAACCTCCTGCTGGACTCCCGACATCTCTATTCCCGCGGCCAGGTTCTCCGCTTCGATCTACCGCCGGTCGACAGTGATACGACCGATCTTAGCGACACCCTAACCCGCGTTTTCAACACCGTGCTTCAGCCGAGCGGCTTGCCCGTTTATCGTGAATTGCCGGGCGGAGATGGATCAATATATCCCGAGGTCATGAATGCACTGACCGGGGTACGCGGCGCTGTGGTGCGGGTGACCGACCGTGGCGAGTTGATTGTTTCGGTTGCCGTTCCAGTGCAGCGCTTCCGTGCCGTTCTCGGGGTGTTGCTCCTGTCAACTCAGGCCGGAGATATCGACAAGATCGTTCACGCAGAGCGACTGGCGATCCTGCGAGTTTTCGGTGTGGCCACTCTGGTCAACATCGTCGTTTCCCTTCTTTTGTCTTCAACCATTGCCAATCCGCTTCGCCGGCTCTCGGCGGCAGCAATTCGCGTGCGACGCGGCGCAAAGGAGCGCGAGGAAATCCCCGACTTCTCCGTCCGTCAGGATGAGATCGGCAATCTTTCGATTGCACTCAGGGAAATGACCACGGCACTCTACGACAGGATCGATGCGATTGAGAGCTTCGCGGCGGATGTGAGCCATGAACTGAAGAATCCTCTCACCTCGTTACGATCGGCGGTCGAGACCCTGCCTTTGGCGAAGAGCGATCAATCACGGCAGAGGCTGATGGATATCATTCAGCACGACGTTCGCCGCCTTGACCGGTTGATCAGCGACATTTCGGACGCATCGCGACTGGATGCGGAACTGGCTCGGAGTGACGCCAAGCCCGTGGACCTCGAGACACTGGTAACAAGCCTTGTGGATGTGTCGCGTGAGATCCGAAGCGGCAAGAAAGTCGTGGCCATCAAGTATGTTGTTGATCGTGCGAACCCGAAGACCCGCTTTGTGGTCAATGGGCATGACCTGCGTCTCGGCCAGATCGTGACAAATCTCATCGAGAACGCTCGCTCCTTCGTTCCCGATTCTGGCGGCAGCATTACCGTTCGGCTGTCCCGTTCGCGGGGCCGCTGTCAGATCCAAGTCGAGGACAACGGACCCGGCATACAGGCCGAAAACATCGACCGTATCTTCGAGCGCTTCTATACCGACAGACCTGAAGGAGAGAGCTTCGGGCAGAATTCAGGTCTTGGCCTTTCCATCAGCCGACAGATCGCCGAAGCGCATGGCGGAAGCCTCAGAGCAGAAAATGTCGTCGATGCCACGACGGGGGCGGTCTCCGGCGCTCGGTTCATTCTGACATTGCCTGTCGAGCAGACGGCATGAATGGCGGGTTCGTCAATATTCATGGCACAGCCATAACGATTGACGATCGCGGCCTGCTGTTCATCGGTCCGTCCGGCGCGGGCAAATCCGACATGGCGTTTTCCTGCATCACGGAAGCACGGATGTGTGGTCGGGCCGCAGCCCTTGTCGCCGATGATCAGGTTTTTGTCGGGCGAAACAGCAAAGACGAGATCCTGGCGCGCGCGCCTCAAACAACGGTTGGGTTGATCGAACTTCGATTCAGCGGCATCGTCAGGGTGCCAAGCCAGGCCGAGGCGATACTGCAGCTTGCCATCATGCCGGTCGATCCCGACTTTGCGGAGCGGTTGCCAGCACGGGATGAAAAAGTCGTTCTGGCCGGCGATCTTCAACTCCCACTTTTTCGAATTCCAAGGGGCTGGAGCTATCCTTTGGCCCGAATCGATGCCTTGTTGAACCGGATTTGAAGTCTTCAGGCGAAAGGATGGTCGCTTTTGGCTTGCACTTCGCTTTTTCATCGCCAAGATGCATCTGCCGATGGACGAAGCAGGATTGTTGCGTTAATTGGCCGATATTTGCGCTAAGGGGCAGTAAAGAATGATCGGACTTGTGCTTGTCACTCATGGCAAGCTGGCTGAAGAGTTTCATCATGCGGTGGAACATGTTGTTGGCCCTCAGAAATTCATCGAGACGGTTTCAATCGGCCCCGAAGACGATATGGACCAGCGGCGTCAAGACATACTTGATGCCGTTACCAAGGCGGATGATGGGCATGGTGTCATCATTTTGACTGATATGTTCGGCGGAACGCCCTCGAATCTCTCCATTTCGGTGATGAACAACGGGCGTGTCGAAGTTATTGCTGGCGTCAACCTGCCCATGCTTATCAAGCTTGCCGGTGTACGCGGCGACAATGACATGGAACGGGCCCTTGTCGAAGCCTCCGAGGCTGGTCGAAAATACATCAATGTCGCCAGCCGCGTCTTGAGCGGAAAGTGACGGACGCAGGTACGGCGCGCATGACAAACAGCAGCACAACGCGTGAGCTCGCCATCATCAACAAGCGCGGACTGCATGCCCGTGCGTCGGCCAAGTTCGTTCAGACGGTGAGCGGCTTTGATGCACAGGTGAGCGTTTCCAAGGACGGTATGACGGTCGGTGGCACTTCGATCATGGGCCTGATGATGCTTGCTGCAAGTCCCGGCTGCTGCATATCAGTCAGCGCCAGCGGCAGAGATGCGACTGCTGTGCTGGAAGCACTTGCCGCACTCGTTGCCGACAGGTTCGGCGAAGATGCCTGATAGGTGATGACATAAAGACATAAAGACTTCTTTATGTCTGGTTGCAAAGCTCTATGTTCCCTGCTATTGGTGAGCCACCACCCGGTTATGGTTCCGGGTCCTATTGGCGTGCCGTTCAGAACCGTTGTGGTCGCGGCACAGCATCTAGCCGGAGAGCTTCATGAGCACACAGGATTACGTCATCGCGGATATTGGCCTTGCCGCTTTTGGCCGCAAGGAAATCGACATTGCTGAAACCGAAATGCCAGGTCTCATGGCCTGCCGCGAAGAATTCGGCGCATCCAAGCCGCTGAAGGGTGCGCGCATTACCGGTTCGCTCCACATGACGATCCAGACTGCGGTTCTGATCGAAACGCTTGTTGCGCTGGGCGCAGAAGTCCGTTGGGCATCCTGCAACATCTTTTCGACCCAAGACCATGCGGCTGCCGCGATCGCTGCCGCCGGTATCCCGG
This sequence comes from Peteryoungia desertarenae, assembly GCF_005860795.2. Classification (GTDB taxonomy): domain Bacteria; phylum Pseudomonadota; class Alphaproteobacteria; order Rhizobiales; family Rhizobiaceae; genus Allorhizobium; species Allorhizobium desertarenae. The sequence goes on along the minus strand of NZ_CP058350.1, from coordinate 991,530 downwards.
TGTTTGCCGTCAAGGGCGAGACGCTGAAGGATTATTGGGAATACACCGACAAGATCTTCCAGTGGGCCGACGGCGGCTTCTCCAACATGATCCTCGACGACGGTGGCGATGCCACAATGTATATCCTGCTGGGTGCTCGCGCGGAAGCTGGCGAGGATATCCTGAAGAACCCCGGCTCCGAGGAAGAAGAGATCCTCTTTGCACAGATCAAGAAGCGGCTCGCCCAGTCCCCGGGCTGGTTCACCAAGCAGCGCGATGCCATCAAGGGTGTCACCGAAGAAACCACCACGGGCGTTCACCGCCTCTATGAACTGAGCAAGAAGGGCCTCCTCCCCTTCCCGGCTATCAACGTCAACGACTCGGTCACCAAGTCGAAGTTCGACAACAAGTATGGCTGCAAGGAATCGCTGGTTGACGGCATCCGTCGTGGTACCGATGTGATGATGGCCGGCAAGGTTGCCGTTGTCTGCGGTTATGGTGACGTTGGCAAAGGCTCTGCCGCGTCGCTTCGCGGTGCCGGTGCCCGCGTGAAGGTCACGGAAGTCGACCCGATCTGCGCGCTTCAGGCTGCCATGGATGGCTTTGAGGTCGTGACGCTGGAAGACGTGGTCGACACCGCAGACATTTTCATCACCACGACCGGCAACAAGGACGTCATCCGCATCGAGCACATGCGCGCGATGAAGGACATGGCGATCGTCGGCAACATCGGCCACTTCGACAACGAGATCCAGGTTGCTGCACTGCGGAACCTGAAGTGGACCAATGTGAAGCCGCAGGTCGACATGATCGAGTTCCCGAAGGGTAATCGAATGATCCTTCTCTCGGAAGGTCGTCTGTTGAACCTCGGCAACGCAACGGGTCACCCTTCCTTCGTGATGTCGGCTTCGTTCACCAACCAGGTTCTGGGGCAGATCGAACTGTTTACGAAGCCTGGCGAGTACAAGAATGAGGTCTATGTCCTGCCGAAACACCTTGATGAGAAGGTCGCGCGCCTCCATCTGGCAAAGCTCGGTGTGAAGCTGACAGAGCTCTCGGAAGAACAGGCGGCCTATATCGGTGTGGAACAGCAGGGTCCGTTCAAGCCAGAACACTACCGCTATTAAAATATAGCTGGATAAATACTAGATATTGTGGGCGCGACCTTGACAAAGGTCGCGCTTTCTTTTTTGGCGCACCTCTTCCCGACCCAATCCATCAGCGGTATTGTTTTAAAACTTGATTCGTGGAGCAACAGTTCTGCGGATAACGGATGTCTTGTCGATGATGCGGCACCTAAGACGGAGACAGACCGAGCATGTCGGTACAACACTTGCGCCCGCTGACGCGGGATGCGGTCATGACGACCGTGGACTTGGGCCTCTGGCGGCTGAAATCAAAAGAGACGGGTTCTAAGCAAGGCAGACAGGCATGCTGGTCCGGACCTGCGCGGGCGTTCACGTGCATGCGCAACCTCCTCGCGGCGGGTACGGCCTTTACCGGCCTGTTCACCTCAAGCTTCGCCCATGCGCAAGATCTGATCGAGGACGGGGAACGGCTGTTCAGCAGCGTCGATGTGGCGGGCTATGTCCTGGTGATTGGCGCGCTATCGGCAGCACTAGCTTCAGCCATCTGGCTCATTCGTCAGCGCGGCAGGCTGGAAAGCGAGGGACGCGAGATGCGGACAGCTCTTTCGGATGCCCAACAACGAATTTCCCGTTATCAGGCACTGATCGCTGACAAGAACAGACGGATCGTTGTCTGGGACGGTCATACCGCAAGGCCGGAATTCCTCGGTCAGCTGCCGGCTGAGACTGGCGCTCCCGCGCACAACGCTGATTTCCTCGCTTTCGGACGGTGGTTGAAGCCCGAGGCCGCCGGCGAGCTTGAAAGAGCAATCGAGGCCTTGCGTTCAGATGCCAAGACCTTTGACCTGATCATCGAAACTCAAAGGGGCGAAGTCCTCGAAGTTCAGGGGCGTCTAACCGGCGGTCGGGCCTTTGCCCGCTTTGTCGCGCTCAACAATCTGCGGGCCGAGCTTGCGGAACTGAAGATCGAACGCAACCGGCTGAGAAATTCCATATCGGCCTTTGAAGCTCTGCTTGATGCCATCGAGCAACCCGTCTGGCAGCGCGATGCCGAGGGCAAGCTTGTCTGGGTCAACCATGCCTATAGCGAAGCGGTAGAAGCCCAAAGCCCGGAACAGGCTATTGTCGAGGGCCGCGAGGTTTTGAGCAGCCTGACGCGGGAAAAGATCAAGGCCAGCACAACGCCTGAATCGCCGTTTCACGACACGGTTTCGACCGCCGTTCGCGGCTCGCGAGCCTTCTTTGATGTCGTCGACGTACGTGGACCTGCAGGCTCTGCCGGCATGGCGATTGATGTTTCCAAGGAAGAAGTGCTGCGCGAGCAACTGGCCCGAACGCTGAAAAGCCATGCCGACACATTGGATCACCTTGCAACGCCTGTTGCGATCTTTGACGGCGAGCAGCGGCTGCAGTTCTACAATCAGGCCTTCGTTCAGCTTTGGGGACTGGAAACACCGTTCCTCGAAAGCAAACCTGGCAATGGAGAGCTTCTGGACAGGCTGCGCGCGGCACACAAGCTGCCGGAAGAACTGAGCTGGAAGACGTGGAAGGAAAAGACGCTTTCCGTCTATCGCTCGGTCGAAACGCAGACCGACCTCTGGCATCTGCCCAACGGTCAGACCCTGCGCGTGATCGTTTCAGCCCATCCGCAAGGAGGCGCCACCTGGGTCTTTGAAAACTTGACAGAACAGGTCGCGCTGGAGACCCGATACAACACGCTGCTGCGGGTTCAGGGCGAAACAATCGACCACCTTTCGGAAGGCGTTGCGGTTTTTGGCCCCGACGGGCGCATCCAGTTGTCGAACCCTGCCTTCCGTGCGCTTTGGGCCGTGACCGAAGAGCAGACCGCTTTAGGCACCCATATCCGCGCCATCGAGAAGGCGTGCTCACCCTCCTATGACCGCCCGGATGGCTGGAAAGCCTTCAGCCACATGATCACGAGCTTTGACGACGAGCGCCCCTCGCGTCAGGGCACGCTGGAACTCTATTCCGGGCTTGTCCTCGACTATGCGGTGACGCCGCTTCCAAATGCCCAGACGATGCTGACTTTCGTTAACATGACAGACAGCGTCCGGGCGGAGCGCGCCTTGAAGGAAAAGAACGAGGCACTACGCAAGGCGGACGAGTTGAAGAACGATTTCGTTCAACACGTCTCTTACGAATTGCGTTCGCCCCTGACCAATATCATTGGCTTCACTGACCTCTTGAAGACCCCGGCAATCGGCCCGTTGAACGAGCGGCAGGCGGAATATGTCGATCATATCTCGACCTCATCTTCGGTTCTTCTGACCATCGTCAATGATATCCTCGACCTTGCAACCGTCGATGCAGGCATCATGCAGCTCGATTATTCCGATATCGATCTGAACGATCTGCTTGATGACGTGTCGATGCAGATGACCGACCGGCTGCAGGAGGGCAAGGTGACGCTTGAGATTTCGGCGACAGCCAATCTCGGCCACATGATTGCGGATCGGCAGCGGCTGAAGCAGATCCTGATCAAGCTTTTGACCAACGCTGTCAACTTTGCGCCCGAAGGCTCGGTTGTCTCCATGCGCTGCTGGCGTGATCAGGACGATTTTGCCTTCTCGGTCACAGATACCGGCTGCGGTATGTCTCCGGAAATGCTGGCGACCGTGTTTGACCGGTTCTCGACCAACGGCAAGGGTGGAAAGCGCAGTGGTCCGGGCCTCGGCCTCTCCATCGTCCAGAGTTTCGTCAACCTTCATGGCGGGAGCGTTTCGATTGACAGTGCGCCCGGCGAAGGCACGACCGTTCGTTGCCGCATCCCGTCAACCATCGTTCCACAGGTCGTTGCTGCCGAATGAGCGAGACCGTACTGCCTCTGCATGTATATCTGGCGTCAGAGGCGGAAACGCAGCAACTGGGTGCTGATCTGGCCCTTGCGCTGAAGCCCGGCGACTGTGTCGCGCTGGATGGAGACCTTGGGGCGGGCAAGTCGACATTGTGCCGGGCGTTGTTGCGAAACCTCGCGGACGATCCTGAGCTTGAGGTTCCAAGTCCAACCTTCACGCTGGTGCAGAACTACGACCTTCGCATTCCAGTTGCCCATTTCGATCTCTATCGGCTTTCGGATTCAAGCGAGCTCGATGAACTGGGATTTCCCGAGGCCCTTAACAGCGGGATCTGCCTGGTCGAATGGCCTCAGCGCGCCGTCGACGCCCTGCCCCGGGATCGGCTCTCACTGGTCTTCAGCTTCGAGAAGGAAGGCGGACGGACTGTCGAGCTTTCCGCCCCACCAGCCGTGCTCGACAGAGTGAAGCGTTCGCTTGCGATCCGTGCGTTCCTCAATGCGAATGGCTACTTGAAAGCCGAGCGTCGACACCTGACGGGTGACGCCTCAAGCCGTGCCTATGAACATGTCTATCCGGCTGACGGGTCCGACAGGCTTGTGCTGATGGATGCACCAAGGAAGCAGCAAGGCGCCATTCTGCCGAATGGCAAGACCTATGCACAGACAGTGCATCTGGCGGAAGATGTCTATCCCTTCATTGCGGTTGCAAATGCCCTGCGCTCGCACGGTTTTTCGGCGCCGGGCATTGTCAGATCTGCGGGTGAAGAAGGTCTTTTGTTGCTTGAGGATCTCGGCACCGGATCGGTACTGGATGCCGATGGTCATCCGATTGCGGAGCGCTATCGGGCGAGTGCAATGTGCCTTGCGGCTCTCCATGACACCCCTTTCGAGCGAGAGGTCGCACTTGGAGAGGGCAGAAGTCACTCGATCCCGGATTTCGACCGCACGGCCATGCAAACCGAGGTAGACCTCCTTCTCGACTGGCACCTGCCGTGGAACCGCAATGGTAAAGAGGCCACGCAGGAAGAACGGGCTGCCTACCGGCAAATCTGGGGAAGTCTCTTCGATAGGCTGACGAGCGCCGAGACGACGCTTGTCATGCGCGATTTTCACTCTCCCAACATCATCTGGCGGGAGGACAAGACCGGCCATGAGCGGGTCGGGCTGATTGATTTCCAGGACGCGATGATAGGGCCATCTGCCTATGACGTGGTGTCCCTCGTCCAGGATGCGCGTGTCACAATTGGCCGACCTCTTATGGAGCAATTGATAGCAGACTATATGTTGGCTCGGACGAAAGCCGATTTCAGGCGTGATCAGTTCATGGAGGCCTGGGCGATCATGTCGGCTCAACGTGCCTGCAAGCTGAACGGGCTATGGGTGCGTCTGAAACAGCGGGATGGCAAGGATGGCTATATGCGTCATATGCCGCGAACGCTGTGGCATCTTGCCGTCGCCTTCGAACATCCCGTTCTTGCCCCCTTGCATGCGTGGTGCACAAAGGCTGGAATCGAGACAGTCGAATCAGCACCCTGAGCCGCATGACCATTCGCCAAGCCATGATACTTGCCGCAGGCCTTGGCACACGCCTGCGCCCGATTACCGATACCACGCCGAAACCGCTGGTGAAGATCGGCGGCAGGGCGATGATTGACTATGCGCTGGACGCTTTGGCGGATGCGGGTGTCACCCATGCGGTCGTGAACGTGCATCATCATGCCGACCAGATGGAGGCCCATCTTTCCCGCTTCGACCGGATGCAGATTACGATCTCCGATGAGCGGGACGGGCTTTTAAATTCCGGTGGTGGCCTGAAACAAGGCCTTCGCTTTCTGAGGCGTGAGCCCCTTTACGTCATGAATGCCGATCTTTTCTGGGTGGGAGAGCCGCCGGGCCAGGCCAGCAATCTCTCACGCCTTGCAGACTTCTTCGATCCGGAGCGGATGGATATTGCCATGCTCTGCGTCGATCCGCAGCGCATGACAGGGCATAATGGCAAGATGGATTTCTCAATCGGCAGCAGAGGAAACCTTCAGCGCTTTCGTGATGGGATGTCAGACCCTGTGGTTTATGCCGGAGCCCTTATTCTACCCCATCAACTGCTGGACGACGCGCCGGCAGATGCCTTCAATCTCAACATCTATTTCGACAAGGCCATCGCTGCAGGGCGGCTTTACGGACAAAGACTGACGGGGCATTGGATAACGGTTGGTACGCCCGAGGCGATTGGCGAAGCAGAAGAGGTCCTCGCCGATTTCGCAATGGTCGAAAAGTAATGGGGATCGCCGGCACCCCAAGAGTCCTGACAATTCCACCCGGCCTGCGGTTTCTCAAGGTTCTGGCTACATCACTGCTGGAAGGCCGGCTTGCGCCCGGGTTTCGCTATGATCCGTCAGATCCGCTTTCGCTTGCCCATGTAACCATTCTCGTACCGACGCGTCGTGCAGCCCGTGTCCTGCGTTCGGAGTTCGTCGACCTTCTGGGGGGACAATCGGCGATCCTGCCGCAGATCCACCCTCTGGGTGAAACCGATGAGGATAGCGGCTTCATGGAGGAAGCATCCCCTTCCCTCATGGATCTTGCTCCGCCGGTGAGCGGAACGGTCATGCTCCTGGAACTGGCACGACTGATACTGGCGTGGCGCAATACGCTTCCTGACATCGTTCGCTCCATCCATTTCGATACGCCGCTCGTGGCACCCGCCAGTCCGGCGGACGCCGTCTGGCTGGCAAAGGCACTGACGGAACTAATCGAAGCCGCCGAGACAGAAGGTGCAGACTGGAAAAAGCTTGAAGATCTTCCCGCGCAGGATTTTGCCTCGTGGTGGAAGCTGACGACCGAATTTTTAAAAATTGCAACAGCCTTCTGGCCAGCCCGGCTGGAAGAACTGGCACGCTCATCGCCTGCCCGACATCGTGATGCGGTCCTGCGGGCTGAGGCCGAGCGGATCCGGACCCATGGCGTGCGTGGCCCGGTCATCGTTGCCGGCTCGACCGGATCGATTCCTGCTGCGGCAGATTTGATTTGCGCAATTGCAGAATGCAAGGAGGGCGTCGTTGTTCTGCCGGGCCTTGATCTGTCGATGCCGGAAGCCGATTGGCAGAAGCTCGATGATCGAACAACGCGGCCACTGCAGCCGGACCCGGCAGTCAGAGGACATCCGCAATATGGGCTTGCCCATCTTTTGAGGGATCTCAAGATCACCCGAGAGGATGTGCAAACGCTGCAAATGGTGGCCCCTGACCTTGGGGACCGATCGGAAATCATTTCTCGTGCCATGGCTCCTGCCGAAGCGACCGATAGCTGGCGGGAGTGGCGGGAGAGCTTCGGCACCGCACGTATCGAACGTGCCTTTGCCGATGTGGCGCTGATCGAGACCGCAAATGAGCGACAAGAAGCGGTTGCTATTGCGATTGCCCTACGGCTGGCGCTTGAGGACAAGGGAGAGGAGGGTGAGAGCCTTGTAGGGGTAATTACACCGGACCGCGCGCTTGCCCGAAGGATCATGGCGGAGCTGGCACGCTTCGGGATCGATGCGGATGACTCGGCCGGTACGCCGCTGACAAGCACACAGCAGGCGATCCTTTGCCAGACCCTTGTCGAGGCCTGTCTGAGGCCCGGTGATCCGGTCGCAGCCGTTTCACTGATAAAACATCCGCTGGCTCTTTTCGGACTTGCGCCTGCTCGCGCCAAGGCAGCGGCGGTAGCGCTTGAAACCTTCGCTCTTCGCGGCAGCACGGAAGGTATCGACCTCGGCAATCTTGAGGCGATGCTTGACCGGGCACTGATTGCCCATGCCAGTGATCGTCACCCGCCACAGTGGCGCCAGTCATTCGGGGAAGAGGTTTTGGCCGATGCCAGGCTTCTTGCTCGTGCGGTGAGCCGGGCGCTCGAACCACTGGTTGGCGTTCTGGTGCGACACAGCGATGGCCGGATCCTGTCCAACCGGCTGACGCTCAAGGACTGGGCGACGCGGACCGGAAAGGCGCTGGAAGCGATTGCGGGAGACAGTACCGGGGATCTTTCGGAGCTTTGGGGTCAGCCGGGCGGCGAAAAGCTGGCGGAACTTCTCGGCGAGGTTATAGCCACCGACGGCCAGATCGAGGCGGACGGGCCAGAATGGATCGACATCCTTGCGGCTCTCATGGCCGGTCAGGCCGTCAAGCCGAAGGCCATGCGGCACCCGCGCGTCTTCATTTTCGGTACACTTGAGGCTCGCCTCCAGCATATGGATAGCTTGGTCCTGGCCGGGATGAATGAAGGCTCGTGGCCGAGCCAGACGACCAATAATCCGTTCCTGTCACGGATGATGAAGACCGAAATCGGTCTTGAGCCGCCAGAACGGCGGATCGGCCAGGTTGCCCATGACTTCGAGATGGCCTGTGGCACGCGCAGGCTGATCTATTCACGGTCCCTTCGACAGGGATCGGCGCCGACCGTTGCATCCCGCTGGCTCCAGAGGCTGACGGCCCTGATCGGACCGGAGGTCGAGAAGCAGATGCGGGCACGCGGCGAGGTTTACCGCGACTATGCCGAATTGCTGGATGAGGGTGATAGCCAACCGGCAGCGCAACGGCCTGCCCCAAAGCCGCCGGTCGAACTGCAACCTCGCTCCTTCTCCTTCAGCGAAGTCAGCCGCTTCCGGCGCGATCCGTATGCGACCTATGCGAGGCGGATCCTCAGGCTCGATCCGGTCGACATGTTCAACCAGGATCCGGGGGCAGCGGAACGTGGTACGCTCTATCACAGGATCGTCGAACGCTTCGTTCGCGAGGGCCATGATCCGCTGCTGGCGGATGCCGTACACCGGATGTGTGTGATTGCAGACGAGGAATTCCTGCGGGAGGAATTGCCTCTCCATGTTGAGATCATCTGGCGGCAAAGGTTCTACGGCGTTGCCGACGCCTTCATCCGATGGGAAAGACAACGCAGGCCAGAAATCCTGAAGTCCCACACCGAGGTACCGGCCCGGGCGGAGATTGCGCTGATCGGACTGACGCTCACAGGTGTTGCCGACCGGATCGACATACGCGCCGGTGGCTATGCCGATATCATCGACTACAAGACAGGGCTTGCGCCGAGCGTCCAGCAGGCGCGCGTTTTGCTTGACCCTCAACTGGCCCTCGAAGCAGCCGTACTCCAGCAGGGTGGTTTTCGCGAACTCGATCCGATGACACCACTCAATCTGATCTATGTGCGTCTCAGGCCGCTGGATCGCTTCTCGCCCGATACGGTCAACAATGAGCTGACCGGACGCGGTGACAACAAGAAATCGGCACTCGATCTCGCAACACAGGCCATCGAGGAACTGGCAAAATTCGTCCAGTCGCTCCACAGCGGTCAAAGAGGGTATGTGTCGAGGCTGATGCCTTTCCAGCAGCAGGACTATGGTGGCGAATACGACCATCTGGCGCGTGTTGCCGAATGGTCGACCGCAGATATCGAGGAGGTCGGCCATGACGACTGAGGTCACGTCACCCTCCCCCGGCTCCAATTCGTCTCAATGGCTTGACTGGACGACCTTGCAGCAATCAACGGCATCGCATCCCGAACGCTCGGCCTGGGTGTCGGCCAATGCGGGTTCCGGCAAGACCCATGTGCTCACACAACGAGTCATCCGGCTACTTCTGGCGGGTGCGCGCCCCTCCTCGATTCTGTGCCTGACCTATACGAAGGCTGCCGCATCAGAAATGTCGAACCGCGTCTTTGACCGGCTGGCAGCCTGGGTGACGCTGACGGACGAGGAGCTGGCAAAGCGCATCTATCAGATTGAGCGCATAGAGCCCGATCGAGAGACGCTGGCGAAAGCACGAAGACTGTTTGCGCGCGCCCTGGAAACGCCAGGCGGATTAAAGATCCAGACAATCCACGCGTTTTGCGAAGCGCTGCTGCACCAGTTTCCGCTGGAGGCCAATGTCGCCGGCCATTTCTCTGTTCTCGATGATCGGGCCGCGACAGCCGTGCTGGCAGAAGCACGCCGCTCGCTGCTGACGGCAACATCGTCCGAGGACAATGAAGAACTCGCGGAAGCCTTTGCCGAGGTGCTGTCGATTGCGGACGACACGGGGCTCGAAGTGCTTTTGTCCGATATCGTGGCCAATCGGCTGGCGATACGCCGGTTTCGAGCGGCTGCCGAACGTCAAGGCGGGATGGAACAGGTGCTGCGCAAACGCCTGTCGCTTAGTGAGGAAGAGACCGAAGAGAGCATCGCGGCTTCCGGCTGGCCTATGGCAGGTCTCGCAGGCTCTGAACTGACACAGTATATCGAGCTAGCGGCGGAGAAGGCAGGCGAAAAGGTTCGCGCCATAGCCGATGCCCTTGCACTGGCAAATGCCGAAGAGAACCCGCTCCTGCGATTCCGACATCTGGAAACGGCTTTCCTGACGGCGTCCGAGGCTCCGAAAGCAGACAGCACCCTGATTGCAGCGGCCATGACCAAGGTTGCGCCGGCACTCAAGGACGCTGTAATTGCGGCCCGTGACCACTTTGTCATCATTCGGGACCGGCTGCGGATCTTCCGGATGTATAAGGCCACACGTACCGCTCTCGTCCTCGCCACGCGATTGGATGAAGACTACGAAGCCCTGAAGAAGCGCCGGTCGCAGCTCGATTTCGAGGATCTGATTGCCCGGACCGCTGATCTTCTCATGCGCGCCGATGTCGGTGCCTGGGTGCATTACAAGCTGGATCAGGGCATTGACCACATCCTTGTGGATGAGGCGCAAGATACCAGTCCGGTCCAATGGTCGGTGATCCGTTCGCTGCGCGAGGATTTCTTTGTCGGCGAAGGCGCAAGGGACAGTTTGCGGACCTTCTTTGCGGTCGGGGATGAGAAGCAGTCGATCTACTCCTTTCAGGGGGCAAGACCCGAGCGCTTTTCGCTGGAGGCTGGGGAAACCGCCAAGGCGGTTGCCCAGGGCGGACAGTTGTTCAGCAGCATCCGGCTGCCATTGTCCTTCAGATCTACGGCCACAGTGCTCTCTGCGGTGGACCAGGTTTTCAGCGTTCCCGATAATGCCAGGGGGCTTAGCCCTTCGGGCGATCAAATCGAGCACATGTCGAACCGGACAGGCCATCCCGGTACGGTCGACGTCTGGGATCTGATCATCGCCGAGAAACAGGTGCGCGACGAGGACTGGACAGCGCCCTTCGATTCGACTCCGGAAAGCGCACCTTCTGCCATCCTCGCGCGACGGATGGCTTACCGAATCGGCGAAATGATCGGTCGCGAGACCGTTATCGAAGACGGCAAGGAGCGCCCGATCCGGCCGGGTGACATTCTGGTTCTGGTCCGCAAGCGCGACAGTTTCGTCAACGCTCTGACGCGGGCCTTGAAGCGCAACGGCAATATCCCGGTCGCCGGGGCCGACCGCCTGAAGCTGACATCCCATATTGCCGTGCAGGACCTGCTCGCACTCGGGCGTTTCGTCCTGTTGCCAGCGGATGATCTCTCACTTGCGGCTCTCCTGAAAAGCCCCCTGTTCAATCACTCTGAAGATCAGCTTTTTGAACTCGCCGCCTATAGAAAGCGGGACGAATCGCTCTGGGTACGACTGCAAAACATGAAGGACAAGTCGGGCTCGAACTGGACCAAGACCGTCCAGACGCTTGAGCTTTTTCTGAGCATGGCTGCGCGTTACTCGGCACATGACTTCTATGCCCGGGTGCTTGGCGTTCATGGCGGGCGCAAGGCCTATCTTGCGCGGCTTGGAGGCGAAGTCAGCGATATTCTCGATGAGTTCCTGACCTTTGCCCTGTCCTTCGAAACTGCCAGTCTGCCAGGTCTCCAGGCCTTTGTTTCGACGCTCGAACTTGAAGCGCCAGAAGTGAAGCGTGAGCAGGACAAGGAGCGGGACGAGGTGCGCATCATGACGGTGCATGCGTCCAAGGGTCTTGAGGCGCCGGTGGTCTTCCTCGTGGATGGAGGCTCGAAAGCCTTCAATCACAGCCATCTTTCGAAGCTGCGCCTCCTGGATGATAGGCCTGATCGCCTGGCGCTGCCCGTCTGGCTACCATCGAAAGCACTCTCCAACTCGGTGATTGAAGAGGATACGGCAGCCAGACAGATCGCAACCGAGGAAGAGTATCGCCGGCTGCTTTATGTCGCGATGACGCGAGCCGCTGACAGGTTGGTCATTTGTGGCTATCGCGGCGTTCAGGATACGGGTGAGATCTGGCACCGCATGGTGTCTACAGCGCTGTCCAAGGATGAAAGCCGCTGCAAACCGGCAGAGTTTTCAGGGCCGGACGGGTCATGGACCGGCCTGAGCTGGCGGATCGAAGATCCCGTGAAGGTTTTGCCGGCGGAGGATCGGGCGGAGAGTGCTTCAAAGTGCCAGACCTTGCCGGCTTCGCTACTGGAGGCTCTGCCACCTACCAGGGCCCTGCCCCGTCCCTTGAGCCCATCGGGCGCTGGCAGTCTGATCATTGAGGATGAGGACGAAGTGGTTACCGCTTCGGCCCTGTTCGATAGATCGACATCCGGCGAAATCGCGCTGCAACGGGGACGACTGATCCATCGGATGTTGCAAAGCCTGCCAGGCGTTCCTCCAGCGGACAGGGCCAAGGCTGCCGAACGCTATGCGGAGCGTGCAGCTGGTGCCTGGTCAGCCGGTGAGAGGCAGGGTCTGGTGGAGTCGGTACTGTCAGTTCTCGACCATCCCGATCTTGCCGATGTCTTTGGTGCAAAAAGCAAGGCGGAGGTCTCCATCATGGGAACGATGAGCCTTCGCGGAGAGTTACGCGCGGTATCGGGACGGATCGACCGCCTCGCCGTACTCGACAGGCGGATCCTGGTGTTGGATTACAAGACGAACCGGCAGGTGCCTGCCACTGAAACGGAGGTGCCGCTTGCGCATCGTGCTCAACTGGCCATCTACAGGGAGATCCTGAAACCTCTTTATCCAGATAGCGCCATTCATTGCATGCTTGTCTACACAGAGAATGGAAGCGTGATTCCGCTTTCGGACGCCGTCTTGTGCCAATCCCTTGCCGACCTCGAGACATCGTGAGATATCACTCATTGAAAATGCCCGCCCGGCACCACACATATATCTGGAATTCAATATCTGTAAGGAGAGCCCAATGGCTACCGTGAAAGTCGACAAGTCCAATTTCGAAGCAGAAGTGCTGAAGGCCGGTGAGCCGGTTGTCGTTGATTTCTGGGCAGAATGGTGTGGCCCCTGCAAGATGATTGCGCCAGCCCTCGAAGAGATTTCCAATGAACTGGCGGGCAAGGTGAAGATTGCCAAGCTGAACATTGATGAAAACCCGGAACTGGCTGCTCAGTTCGGTGTTCGCTCTATCCCGACACTGGCTGTCTTCAAGGGCGGTGAGGTTGCCGATATCAAGGTTGGTGCCGCACCGAAGACTGCGCTGTCGAGCTGGATAGCAGGCGCAGCCTGATCTCTTTTGACTTCTGAAGTCGATGAAAGCCCGGTTCGCCGGGCTTTTTCATGTCGGGATCGTCCCGTTTTGAGCGAGCACATTGCCCGCAAGATAGAGCGATCCCCCGAACATGATCCGGGGGGCGACTGCATCTTCCGCATAGGTTTCCGCGATGGAGCGCAATGCTTCGCTCAAAGACCCCGCAGGTCGCGCCGTCAATCCGGCGTCCGACGCAGACAGGGCCAGGGCCACCGGGTCCAGACCAACATCCGAACCCTCGATCGGCACCGTATAGACGTCCTGAGCGATCCCCGAGAATGCGCGAAAATATCCAAGCGGATCCTTGGTATTGATCATGCCGATAATCAGATGAAGCGGTCGTGACTGTCTTTCCTCCATCGCCGCCATGGCTTCGGCTATCACTTCTCCGGCACCCGGATTATGGCCGCCATCGAGCCAGATTTCTGCGCCCTTCGGCGCGATTGAAACAAGATTTCCATGTGCCAAACGCTGAAGGCGGCCGGGCCACTCGACATTCAACATAGCCTGCTCGGCGATTGAGTCAGTCACCGTGAAGCCTGCAGCCTTCACGGCGCGGATTGCCGTTGCTGCATTGCCCAATTGATGGCGACCGGGAAGCCGGGGAAGAGGAAGATCCATCAGACCCGTCTCGTCCTGATAGATCAGTCTGCCGAATTCCTCATAGGCGAGGAAATCCTGTCCGAAGACGGTGACCGGGCAATTCAGCCGTTCGGCCGTGGATACAAGAACTTCGCGTGCACTGTCGAATTCCTGATGGCCGATGACTACCGGGGCTGCCCGCTTCATGATCCCAGCTTTTTCGGCGGCGATCAGTTCGACCCGATCACCCAGATAGGCCTGATGATCAAGGGAAATGGGCTGGATCACGCAGACGGCTGGGCGATCAATCACGTTTGTTGCGTCAAATCGGCCACCCAACCCCACTTCGAGGATCACTGCGTCGGCGGGGGCTTCCGAAAACAGGAGGAAGGTGACGGCTGTCAGGATCTCGAAAACCGTGATCATTCCTCCGCCATTGGCCGCTGCAACACGCCGCAATGCATCAGCGAATCTCTCGTCATCAACCAGCTGGCTCGGTCCTCCGCGGACGCCTATGCGGTAGCGTTCATGCCAACGGACGAGATGGGGTGACGTGTGCACATGAACGGCAAGGCCCTGGGCCTCGAGAAGAGCACGGCAGAACGCTGTGGCCGAGCCCTTGCCGTTGGTGCCGGCGATATGGACCACCGGCGGAAGCCTGTCCTGCGGGTTGCCGAGTACTTCCAGAAGGTGCCTGATCCTGTCCAATGACAGATCAAACCCTTTCGGATGCAGCCCCATCAGCTTGTCGATTTCAGCTTCAGCCAAACTGGCGGTTGGGGCTATCATCCTGATCATTCCAATAGCGGGCCGATAGAGGGCGCAACAGCGCCCAATCAATCAGGCGGACTACTTTTCCGGAGCAGCGAGGGTTATTCCGGTGTCGTTGGCCGGGGCCTTGGTCAGGATTTTCAGAACCCTCGCAAGAGTAGTCGGAATTTCATGGCGCGATACCACCATGTCAATCATACCATGCTCAAGAAGATATTCCGACGTCTGGAAACCCTCGGGCAGCTTTTCGCGGATCGTTTGCTCGATGACGCGCTTGCCTGCAAAGCAAATCTCAGCACCGGGTTCAGCAATGTGAAGATCACCGAGCATTGCATAAGATGCAGTGACGCCGCCCGTCGTCGGGTTTGTCAGCACGACGATATACGGGAGTCCCGCCTCCTTCAGCATGTCGACAACCACTGTGGTGCGCGGCAACTGCATGAGCGACAGAATACCCTCCTGCATACGCGCCCCGCCAGAGGCCGGGAACATGACCACAGGGCATTTTTCCTTCAGCGCGCGTTCGAACGCCTTAACGATCGCTTCGCCTGCGGCAATGCCGAGCGAACCACCCATGAAATTGAACTCGTGAACAATGGCTACGAGTTTCATACCTTGCAGGGTACCAACGCCGGCGACGATCGTATCCTCCTGATCGGTCTTGGTCCGGCTGTCGCGAAGTCGGTCGATGTACTTCTTGGAGTCGCGGAACTTCAGCGGATCCTGGGCCACCTTTGGCTGGACCAAAGCTTCATACTGGCCACCATCGAACAGGTCAGCAAGACGCGCCTTTGCCGGCATCTTCATGTGATAGCCGGAGGCCGGGATTACCCACTTGTTTTCTTCGAGATCCTTGTGAAAGACCATCTCGCCCGTTTCCGGGCACTTGATCCAGAGGTTATCTGGAACATCACGTCGGCCCAGCATGGAATTGATGCGCGGGCGCACATAACTTGTAATCCAGTTCATGTGGCTTACTCCTGACTGATACAGCCCATATGGTTGGTTTACTCGGCCGCCGCAAGGCGTGCGCTACGGACGCCACTGGCAAGACCACGTACCAGCGTTGCTACCGCCTGTACGGTATCGCCGGTCGCCTGGCCATCAGCCGTAAGGTTGTTGGCAACCTGATTGACAATCGCCGTACCGACGACAACGCCGTCAGCA
Organism: Peteryoungia desertarenae; assembly: GCF_005860795.2. Classification (GTDB taxonomy): domain Bacteria; phylum Pseudomonadota; class Alphaproteobacteria; order Rhizobiales; family Rhizobiaceae; genus Allorhizobium; species Allorhizobium desertarenae. Next base: position 975,702 of record NZ_CP058350.1, on the reverse strand, counting down.
TGCGCCCCGATAAGCCGCGCGTGTTCGGCGGTCTTCACGCCGAAGCCAACGCAGATCGGCAGGTCGGTATGGGACTTTATACGCTCTACGGCACCGGCCACACGGCTCGGGTCTGGCAGTGAAGACCCTGTGATGCCATTCATCGACACGTAATAGACAAAGCCCGAAGTGTTCTGCAGAACCTTTGGCATTCTCTTATCGTCTGTCGTCGGGGTCGCCAGCCGAATGAAATTGATGTCGCGGCGGCGGGCCGGAATGCAAAGCTCGTCATCCATTTCCGGAGGCAGGTCAACGACGATCAGACCGTCGATACCAGCCTCCAGTGCCGCATCAAGGAAAGCTTCAACGCCGAATATATAGATCGGGTTATAGTAACCCATCATGACGATCGGTGTGTCCTTGTCCTCTTCACGAAAGGCACGAGCCAATTCCAGCGTCTTTTTGAGGGTCTGGCCGGCTTTCAGGGCCCGCTGCCCAGCCATCTGAATCGCCGGACCGTCGGCCATCGGATCAGAAAAGGGCATGCCGAGTTCAATCACATCCGCGCCGGCAGCCGGCAGCGACTTCATGATTGCAAGCGATGTTTCGTAATCTGGGTCACCACCCATGAAGTAAGTCACGAGGGCCGGACGGCCCTCTGCCTTCAGGTCGGCGAAACGCTTGTCCATACGCGCAGTCATGATCAGAGCCCCATTCCCAGGATCTTGCCAACGGTGAAGATGTCCTTGTCGCCTCGGCCACAGAGGTTCATCACGATGATCTGGTCCTTGCCCATCGTCGGCGCCCGCTTGATGACTTCAGCCAAGGCATGAGAAGGCTCTAGCGCCGGGATAATGCCTTCGGTACGCGTCAGCAGCTGGAATGCAGCGAGCGCTTCATCATCCTTGATAGGCACATATTCGACGCGGCCCATATCCTTCAGCCAGGAGTGCTCGGGACCGATGCCGGGATAATCAAGTCCCGCGGAAATCGAGTGGCCTTCCTTGATCTGACCGTCCTTGTCCTGCAGCAAATAGGTGCGGTTGCCATGGAGCACGCCGGGCGAGCCTGCGGTCAGCGAAGCGCAATGTTCCTCGCCTTCGAGGCCCTTACCACCAGCCTCGACGCCAACGATGCGAACGCCGGCATCATCAAGGAAGGGATGGAAAAGGCCGATGGCATTTGAGCCACCACCGACAGCGGCAACCAGCATATCTGGCAACCTGCCCTCGACGGCAAGCATTTGTTCCCGGGTCTCGCGTCCAATGACGGACTGGAATTCGCGAACCATCTCCGGATAGGGATGCGGACCGGCTGCGGTACCGATCATGTAATAGGTGTCGTCGACATTGGTGACCCAGTCACGAAGTGCCTCATTCATGGCATCCTTCAGCGTGCCGTGGCCAGAGGTCACAGGCTTCACCTCTGCACCGAGGAGCTTCATGCGGAACACGTTCGGCGCCTGACGCTCGACATCGGTTGCGCCCATGTAGACAACACAGGGAATACCGAAACGGGCGGCGACCGTTGCGGAGGCAACACCGTGCTGACCGGCACCGGTCTCAGCAATGATACGGGTCTTGCCCATGCGTTTGGCGAGCAGGATCTGACCGAGGCAGTTGTTGATCTTGTGCGAACCCGTATGGTTCAGCTCATCGCGCTTAAAATAGATCTTTGCGCCACCGAGCTCTTCGGTCAGCCGTTCGGCGAAATAGAGCGGGCTGGGGCGTCCTGTATAGTGAGCGTTCAGATGCGCCAGTTCCGCCTGGAATTCCGGATCCGTCTTGGCCGCTTCCCATTTTTCCTGCAGGTCGAGGATCAACGGCATCAGCGTTTCGGCGACAAAGCGTCCGCCAAAGATACCGAAGCGACCGTCTTCGTCCGGCCCTTCACGGAAGGAATTGGGTTTGGGTGACTGGTTCACTTGGTACTCCCTGAAACCGGTTCGGCCATCGACGCCCTGTCGACTGCCGCGAAAAACTCATCCATCTTTTTCAGATTCTTGACGCCCGGCGCACTCTCCACACCAGACGAAACGTCGATGCCCCGAGCACCGGTCTCCCGCAGGGCCTCTTCAAGATTATCCGAGTTCAGGCCACCCGAAAGCATGTAATCCACACTTTCGTCAAGAGATCGGAGCAGCCGCCAGTCGAACGAGACGCCATTACCGCCAGGCAGATCAGATCCTGCCGGCGCCTTTGCGTCGAACAGGAAACGATCTGCAATTCCGATATAGGGCTCGATACGCCGAAGATCATCCGCTTCCCGAATAGAAAATGCCTTCATAACGGGAAGACCGGTCACAGCCTTGATGGTCAACACGCGTTCCGGACTTTCACCGCCATGGAATTGCAAGATATCCGGACGCGAGAGAGCAATGATCTCGTCGAGATCATCATTGTCAGCATTGACGGTCACGGCAACGATCTTGGTCCTGCCGCGAACGCGATCAGCCAGTCGCCCTGCAAGGTCGGGCTCTATGTTACGCGGGCTCTTGGGGAAGAAGATGAAGCCTATGTGGGTTGCTCCCAGAGAAACGGCATGATCAACCGCTTCCTCTGTCTTCAATCCGCAAATTTTGATGTCAGGTCTCATGCAAGCGGAGTCGCACGAAACAAGATGAGAGTCGAGCCCAATTGCGACAGTGGCCGAATGGTCGCAAGTACTCAACCGAAGTCCAGGGCGTGAAGCGCTGAGCCATGACGCTTCAGCCAGGCTTTTGCCTCCTGCATCTCTGGGCAGAGCTCTTCGCAGAGCGCCCAGAAAACTGGCCCATGGTTCATTTCCTTCAGATGTGCCACCTCATGGGCGGCCAGATAATCAATGACAACCGGCGGCGCCATGACGATACGCCAGGAAAAACTCAAGCGTCCGTCCCAAGAACAGGAGCCCCAGCGGCTGCGCGTATCCTTCAGCGTCAGACTCTTGATCGGTTTTCCAATCCGGCGGGCGTGACCATGGGCGAGCATCTCAAGGTCTCTGCGTGCTTCCTTTTTGAGAAAATCCGCCACTCTTCTCGGCAGATGTTCTTCCAATCCGCTGACGCTCAGGACGAAACCCATCTCGCTGTCGAGGGACTGGGTTAGACCTCGCAGCTGGCCGCTATGAACGATGCGGTGGCTGACACCGCGCAAAGGGATGGTACCCCCATCCTCGATCGTGCCAGCATTTGCATGGCGGGCGAGCCGTGCGTTCAGCCAACCTGTGTGGCGAAGGAGGAATTCATCAATCTCTTTCTCGCGCACAGCGGGAGGAACTGTCATCTTCAGCGCACGCCCGCCTGGCTCTATCCGCAAAGTAATTCGCGTTGCGCGCCGGTTTCGCCTGATGGTGAGTGGCATTTCGCGACCATGGACCACGATTTGCCGCTCTGAAACGGGCTCGGTTTTCCTGGCTTTCGAGGTCGGTCTGAGGAGCGAGAACATGTGGCGTTTGTAGCTGATTCGTTCGTTCCGGCAGGACAGAAAAAAGCCGGCATCAATGACGCCGGCTCGGGTGATGCGGATTTGGTCCGGATTATCAAACGCCAGACTGGCCCATAGAAGAAGACCCCTCATCGGCGGACTTCATCTGGCTGCGTTGGCGCATGAAGCGGTCAAACTCATCCTGATCCTTGGCGCGGCGCAGTTCACGCGAATAGGCGTCAAACTCTGCACGCATCTCATCGAGCTTGCGACGCTCCTCATCGAGCCGTTCAAGCTCTGCCTTGCGCCAATCATCAAAGGCGACATTGCCCGTCGACGTAGCATACGCGCCGTAGCGCGCGGACTTGCAACGGCTCAACACGTCGTCCGCCTTCAGATTGGCCTCACGCTTGAAGTTTTGGAATTTCTCGCCAAACAGAATGTAGGCGAGCATCGCCAGACCCAGCGGCCAGAAGACCACAAAGCCCAGCACCATCAATGCGACGGTCGCCGGTGTCCAATCCGGTCGAAGCAGTGCTGACTGGTTCATCATCGATTACCCTCGGTTGTTCGGCGGCGGTATGCCGTCCGATGATTTCGATGTGGTAAGTGACGAAACGCTGTTCAAGAAAAAAGCGGACCCAAATGATGAAGCATTTGAATCCGCTGGCTTAAATCGATGTGATTGGCGTCAGTCAGCCAATTTTTCCGCCTTTGATCACGCGCTTCACCGGACTGCGTTGGGCACCCTTCGAATGCTCTTTCGCAAACGCGACGATGCGCGGCGCTATCTCGCGTCGGAAACGGGAGCCATTGAAGACACCATAATGGCCGACATCGGGCTGCACATAATGCATCCGCTTGTCTTCCGGGATGTTGGTGCAGATCGTCTGTGCAGCCTGTGTCTGACCGACTCCTGAGATATCATCATTTTCCCCCTCCACCGTCAGGAGCGCGACATTGCGGATCGCTGTCGTGTCCACACGCTTGTTTCGGTGCATCATCTCGCCCTTTGGCAAGGCATGTTTGATGAATACGGTATCGACGGTCTGGAGGTAGAACTCGGCAGTCAAATCCATGACTGCAAGATACTCGTCATAGAAGTCGCGGTGCTTCTCTGCGGAGTCACCGTCATTCTTCACGAGGTGCATGTAGAAGTCTTTCTGCGCGATCATATGGCGGTCGAGGTTCATCGACATGAAGCCGGACAGCTGGAGGAAACCGGGATAGACTTCGCGCATGAAGCCTGGTTGCGGCCATGGTACACGCATGATGACGTTATCGCGGAACCACTCGATGGGCTTATCCTGGGCCAGCTGGTTCACGGCGGTAGGGTTGATTCTGGTGTCAATCGGCCCACCCATCAGGGTCATCGTTGACGGTGCGCAACGATCTCCTTCGGCTTCCATGACCGCAACCGCGGCCAGAACTGGAACGGATGGCTGACACACCGCAACGACGTTGGTGTCAGGTCCGAGGTGATTGAGCATCTCGATCACGTAATCGATGTAATCATCAAGATCGAAGCGACCATCCGTGACAGGAACCATGCGGGCGTCGATCCAGTCTGTAATGTAGACATCAGCACTCTGAATCAGAGCTTCGACGGTTCCACGCAAAAGCGTCGCATAGTGGCCGGACATCGGCGCCACGATCAATATTCGAGGGCCGGGTTCAACACCAACAGGTAAACTCCGCTTGAAACGGATGAGATTGCAAAATGGCTTCTTCCAGACAATTTCCTCTTCGACCGAAACCGTGTGATCGGCAACCTTTGTTCGCGGAAGATCGAACTGAGGCTTTCCATAACGTCTCGTCGCGCGCTCGAAGACCTCGAGACTCGCGGCAATGTTTCGGCCAATGATGGTCTGGGACAGCGGATTGAGGGGGTTCTGATACGCAAGACGCATGGCATCGGCCGTTGCCCGGAACGGTGCCATCATCGCGTGATTCATTTCGTAGAGTTGATAGAACATCCTGCTTGCCTTCCAATCTCTGTCTTCGTCAGACCGACTTTAACCTATCAGACTTTTCGCAATGCAAAAGGACTGTTTCTGGTCAAGGGTCTACACCTATTGCCTAGTAAGATGCCCCATACTGATTAATGTTCCATCTGCACCCCTGCCAGGCTGTGCAGTCAGTTAACGCTCTGTCAAAGTGGCCGCTGCTTGTACTGCTGCAGGATGCGGGGCTACTCATAGCCCGGTTTACCAAAAAGAGCTTTCGCCAAACCTACGAAAGGTGCTGCATGACCACCCGCAATTCGCGCGAGTCTGAATACGATATCCATCCGGTTTTTCTGGAGCGCTGGTCTCCCCGTGCGTTCGATGGCAAGCCGATGCCAAGAGAGCATCTCCTGACTATTCTGGATGCGGCCCGCTGGGCACCATCGGCCTTCAATTACCAGCCCTGGCGATTTGTCTACGGGCTCAGAGGTAGCAAGCCGTTCGACCGCCTCTTCACCATTCTCAATGAATTCAATCAGGGTTGGGCCAAGAATGCATCGGCGCTGATCATTGTCCTATCCGATACGCTGAGCCGCCCGGCTGATGGGGGCGCCCCACGTCCTCTACGCTCTCACAGTTTCGATACCGGCGCTGCTTGGGGAATGCTGTCTCTTCAAGCGGTCCATTCCGGCTATTATGCGCATGGCATGACCGGGATCGACTTTGATAAGGCAGCCGAAGTCCTAAAAGTGCCAGAGGGTTTCCATGTGGAGGCAGCAATCGCCATAGGGAAGCTAGGCGACAAAAACCAGTTACCGGACGGTTTGCGCGAGAGGGAAAGTCCAAACGGGCGCAAGACGCTCTCTGAAATCGCCTTCGAGGGAAGCTTCTAAGAGGTTAACGAACCTCCTGTTTCACGTGAATCAGATTAACCATGATTCACGTGAAACCTTTGGACAAAAAAGAGCCGCACACATGGCGCAGCTCCTTTACACAGACCAGAGCCCTTGCCGGCTCAAGACATCAGATATCCAGATTCGCAACGCTTAGCGCGTTGTCCTGAATGAACTCCCGTCGCGGTTCGACCTCATCACCCATCAGGCGCGAGAACAGACCGTCTGCATCGGTCGCGTCGTTGACTTTCACCTGCAGCAGAGAGCGGACATTGGGGTCCAGCGTCGTCTCCCACAACTGTTCCGCGTTCATTTCACCCAAGCCCTTATAGCGCTGCATGGAGAGACCCTTGCGCCCAGCTGAGAAGATCTGGTCGAGCAAGAACCTCGGACCTGAAATCTCCATCTTTCCATCCTTGCGCGAAAGAACCGGCGGTTCAGCATAGACCTCGCGCAAGCGGGCGTTCATCTGGTCGATGTGGCGGGCATCTGCAGATCCGATCAATGCGACATCAATCAATGCAACTTCCTTGACGCCGCGAACCATACGCTCGAAACGCAGCCCACCTTCGTCCGTCACTTGACCGCTCCAGCCCCGCTCGGTTTCTTCTGCGATCAGGTCGAGGCGGCGAGCGACCTGGGCCGCCGTTTCTTCTGCCCGGGCCCTGTTTTCGGTCAGCTCAGGATTAAGCGCTCCGGCGATCGCCGCCTGTTCGACAACGCTGCGATTGTAGCGTGAATGAAGACCATCAATCAGTGACCGCAGACGCAGAGCATCACTGATCACGTCCCGCAGGTCCGGTCCGGCGCGGACCTCACCATTGCCGAGTGTCAGGGTCGCTTCTTCAAGACCCATCGAAATCAGATAGTCCTCAAGCGCCTTCTCATCCTTGAGATACTGAACGGACTTGCCACGGGCTACCTTATAGAGAGGTGGCTGGGCGATGTAGAGATGGCCACGTTCGATCAATTCCGGCATCTGACGAAAGAAGAAGGTCAGAAGCAGGGTTCTGATATGAGCGCCATCCACGTCAGCATCGGTCATGATGATGATCTTGTGGTAGCGCAACTTGTCGGCATTGAACTCGTCCTTGCCAATCGAGGTGCCAAGCGCGGTAATCAATGTCCCGATTTCCTGGCTCGACAACATCTTGTCGAAACGGGCACGTTCCACGTTCAGGATCTTGCCCCGAAGCGGCAGGATCGCCTGATTTTCGCGCGAGCGACCCTGCTTTGCAGAACCACCTGCGGAGTCACCCTCAACGAGGAAAAGCTCTGACTTAGCCGGGTCACGTTCCGAGCAGTCAGCGAGCTTGCCTGGCAGAGATGCAATATCGAGCGCACCCTTTCGGCGCGTCAGTTCACGCGCCTTGCGCGCTGCCTCGCGTGCGACAGCTGCTTCAACGACTTTTCCCACAAGGATCTTGGCTTCCGTCGGATGTTCCTCAAACCAGGTGCTGAGTGCTTCGTTTACCAGACTCTCGACGACCGGACGCACTTCTGACGATACGAGCTTGTCCTTCGTCTGAGACGAGAACTTCGGGTCAGGTACTTTGACCGAAAGGACAGCGGTCAGGCCTTCGCGGCAGTCTTCGCCCTGAAGCGTGACCTTTTCCTTCTTCGTGATGCCCGAGCTATCGGCGTAGGAGGTGACCTGGCGCGTCAGCGCGCCACGAAAACCCGCCATATGGGTGCCGCCATCTCGCTGAGGAATGTTGTTGGTGAAGCATAGGACATTCTCGTGATAGCTGTCATTCCACCACATGGCCACTTCGACCGTGATACCATCCTTTTCGCCGCGGATCGCGACCGGCTTCTCGACCAGCGGCTTCTTCGAGCGATCCAGATACCGAACAAAGGCTTCAAGTCCGCCCTCATAGAGCATTTCCTCCTGACGAATATCCGGCTTGCGCTTATCTGTCAGCAGGATCCGGACGCCGGAATTCAGGAAGGCGAGCTCACGCAAGCGATGCTCCAGCGTTCCGTAGTCGAACTCGGTCTTTGTGAAAGTTTGGCTGCTGGGCAGGAATGTGACTTCGGTGCCAGAGCGACCTTCATATTCACCAATGACGCGGAGAGGTGCGTCAGCAACGCCATGCGTGAAATTGATCTCATGGAGCTTGCCGCCGCGGCGGATCTTCAGCTGAAGCTTGACCGAAAGAGCGTTGACGACAGAGACGCCAACGCCGTGCAGACCGCCCGAGACCTTGTAGGAGTTCTGGTCGAACTTGCCGCCCGCATGTAGCTGGGTCATGATGACCTCAGCTGCGGAGATCCCCTCGCCTGAGTGAATGTCCGTCGGAATACCGCGGCCATTGTCGGTCACCGTTACCGAGCCATCGGCATTCAACGTGACAGTCACAATATCAGCATGACCAGCCAAAGCTTCATCGATGGCATTGTCCACCACTTCGTAGACCATGTGGTGAAGACCCGAGCCATCGTCCGTATCGCCGATATACATGCCGGGGCGCTTGCGGACCGCATCAAGTCCCTTCAGGACCTTGATCGAGTCAGCACCGTATTCGACCGGCTCAGCATTTTCCATAATCGGCGTATCCGTCATTCAGTTGTCTTTCCAGAAATTCTCACAGGGTCTGCCCCCGTCGAATCAGCAGCATCAAATGGCTTGAGTATAGGAGGTTTCGCTTGAGTTCCAAAGACGAGAGCGAGGTTTACCGTGGATATACAGGCGATAAAGGCCCGTCACCCGCGCTTTTCGGCAGCGTCCAGAACAGCCTGCAAGCTCTTTATCACGTCCGGCGGCAGCTGGCGAATCTTCGCAGCAAGTTCATTGGCAAACCTGTTGTATTCCAAGGGTAAGCCTATCGTGTCGAGAACAGGGCGCGGGTCAGACGCACGTGCCGTCGCAAAGAGTTCTTCTGCCTCATCCCAGATAATATTGAAGTAGCCTGCGACACGTTGCAGGAAATCGAAGTTTGGCAATCCCCGCTTTCCGTGTTCGAGGGCTGAGAGGTAAGCAGCCGATACTCCGATGGCGCTTGCCATCTCCTTCTGGGTTACGCCCTTGCGTTCCCTTAATTCACGAAGCGCCTTGCCGAAGGGTGTTGTCATCGCCGGTCGGCACCCGGGGCCTTGCGTGACAATCGGACATAAAGGGCTCCCTCTCCGCCATGCTGGCGGGCCGCCGTTTCGTAGGACGAGATCAATAAACGAAATTCCGGCAGGGAGAACCAGAGCGGCACCGCTCTCTTCAAGGCTCCTTCGCTGCCCAGAGAGCTTCCCTTGCCGGTGATGACCAAAACATGGCGGAGACCACGTTCATGGGCACGCATCAGGAAATCGAGCAGGAGACCATGAGCCTCGCTCTGGATCATGCCGTGCAGATCAATTCTAGCCTCAAGGGCAAGATGTCCCCGCGACAACTTGCGTTTGACAGGCTTCTCCAGCGGATGATGCATACCAGCATTCTTCCGGGATTGTGGCGGCTGCGCTGGGGCCGTCATTTGAATGTCAGCTGGTTCTGGAACTGCACGCGTCCCTTCTGTCTGTTCTTGGAACTGCTGTTCGAATTCCAAGAGGTCCTCAAGGCGTCCCGGTAGCGGGCGCGTCGTGCGCGCAACCTTTCCCCAAAGGATCCTATCTTCACTGCTGACCTTTGATCCGCCGGACATCAGCCAAACCTCGCTGCAGCCTTGTTCGGGATCAGTATATAGAAATTGGCCCTGTTGCGAACCGCTCCTGCCATCTCACCAGCTCTGAAACCGGAGCCCGTGAAGATGTCACCTCGAGCGGGGCCGACAATCGCCGAGCCGGTATCGAGTGCCAGCATTAGCCTTGCAAAGGGTCGACCCGCGTCAAGTCGTGTCAGTTCCGGTGCATGGATAAAGAAAGGAAAGCCGAAGGTATGAATAAGGCGATCCACTGCAAGCGATCGGCCAGCGACCAGCGGAACCTTGGCTGCCGCGATCGGTCCTCGCCTTTCATCAGAAACTGCCGCTTCCTTGAAGAAGATATAGGATCGATTGTGCCAAAGGATTTCATCCTGTCTCTCGGGATGCTCCTCAAGCCACAGCCGGATCGACTGCATGGAAATGTCTTCTTCAGCAATCTCGCCGAGATCAATCAGATACCGCCCTATACCGGAAAACGGGTGGCCGGCTTTTCCATCGTAAGTGATGCGACGTAAGGATCCATCGGGAAATCGGAGTCGCGCAGCCCCTTGAACATGGGCAAAAAAGACGTCCACTCGTGAATTCGCCCAAGCGATCTCTAAGCCCCGGCCATCCAGGAATCCCTGATCGATCGCCTTTCTGTCGGGGTAAGGCATTACGCCCTGGTCAGTCTTCCGGCCAAAAACGTAAGAATAGTCCCAGCCCTGAGGCCTGTTCGCACCCGATATGTCAACCAAGTCATCGGGGCGTCGGTAGAACGGGTATAAAAAACCATCACCAGGTTTGGCGGCAACGGTAACTTCGGGTTCATAGAACGCCGTCACAAAACCAGAGCCACCGTCCGGCAAAAGGATCTCGAACGGCTTGCACTCTTGTTCAAACAATCGACGAACGGCATCCGGCGTTCTTTCGATCCCTTTCAGAGCCCTCAACAGAGGAACCAAATCCTCTGACGTCAGTCCAAGACTGCCAGACCGGTGCGGTTTCACATCCTCGATGTACCGAAGACAATCCGCCATCACGTCCAGGAGGTCACTAGGATCATCTTTCTGCCAGCCGGGAAGTTCATTGAATGAGGTCGGCTTCAGTCGGAAATCGGCCGAGGGCGCACTCATTGTTCCGCTTCAGTCGCAACCAGCTTCCAGTTTGGATCGCGCGAACGAACATCGCGCGCAAAGGTCCACAGGTCGTTGACTTCTGAGACTGCATCCGCATCCCCATCCACCAATGCGCCATTCTTGTCATAGGTGGCCGTGATGAGCTGCGATATAACCCGAAGAGTTACCTGCTCTTCATTGTCCTTGACTGATGCATGGATGATATCCGCCTTCTCAATCCCGACAAATGTGGATTTCATCACTTCGCCACGCGCTTCCCGGTCGACGATGGCATTCTCGAAGCCTTCGAACACTTCGCGAGAAAGAAGACCCTTCAGCGTCTTGCGATCACCATCGGCATAAGCCATGACAATCATCTCATAGGCCATGCGGGCGCCGGCAAGGAATTCCTTCGGATTGAAGCTCGGATCATGGGATACCAGCTCACGCAGCGAAGCATTCAGCGCCGTATCCGGTTTGGCATAGGCATCCACGGCAGCGAAGCGATCCTCGGAAGTCGGATCATCCCGTCTGGGTAAGGTTACAACCTTGCCGTCGTCAGCGGACGCGTCACGGGGCAGCTGGCGCTTGCTGAAAGGATCAACAGGCGGCTTTTCATGACCTGTCCGTCTGCCCAGAACACTGCGCAGCTGCAGGAATATAAGCACTGCTGCCACCAGGAAAAACAGCGTTACGAAGTCATTCGATCCCATTGAATACCGCCGGCCCTTGATTGAATGTGAGTTCTTGTTTTCCCATATAGTCTCGATAACGCAATCATTCAAATAGCCATCGGGCGAAGTTTAGACAGTGCCCCTATCTGCAATGCGATCAATTTCGCGGCACCAAACTCCGGAGAAGTCTTATGCGTTTGCCACTGGTGCTGTTTCTCTTGGCACCGCTCATTGAGCTTGGAAGCCTTATCTGGGTCGGTCAGTTCATCGGCGTTCTGGCGACGCTAGGATTGATCGTGCTTTCAGGGGGGCTTGGTGTCGTGCTGCTGCGCAGTCAGGGTCTAGCGATCTTGAAACGGCTGCAAAGCGAGACCAGTCGCGGCCTTGATCCGGGCCGCGAAATCATCCATGCAGCGTTGATCGTTGTTGCTGCAATCCTGCTGATCATTCCCGGCTTTGTCAGTGATCTGCTCGGAATCCTGATGTTCCTGCCACCGATCCGGGACATCGCGTGGCGTTATGTTAAGCCCAGGATTGTTGTTCAAAATGCAAGCTTCTCGCAGCGCTATCAGCAACGATCACCGCCAGATAATGTCGTAGACCTTGACGCAGATGAATATAGTCACGACCCGAATCCGGACACTCCCTGGCGAAGCCCCCAGATCGGCAAAGACTGAGCCATGCCTTTTCCCAAACTGCGTCAGGGTTGTAAGGCTCTTGCCTAGATGTTAGATGGCCAAAGCACTTCAAGCTTCGAGGAAAAGCCCAATGGCCGATAACACACAGGGAACTGGTAGCCCTTCGCTTAACATTCTTGCCCAGTACATCAAGGATCTTTCTTTTGAAAACCCGGGCGCTCCACGGTCTCTGCAGGCGCGTGAAAAGGCTCCGGCGATCAACATCAATGTCAACGTCAATGCCAATCCGCTGACGGAAACCGATTTCGATGTTGTGCTGTCCTTGAGCGCCGAGGCCAAGGAAGGTGACAAGGCCCTGTTTGCTGCTGAGCTTGTCTATGGTGGCGTTTTCCGCATCACAGGCTTCCCGCAAGAACATATGCTTCCGGTTCTGTTCATCGAGTGCCCGCGCCTGCTTTTCCCGTTTGCGCGACAGATCATTGCCGACGCAACGCGTAACGGTGGCTTCCCGCCGCTCATGATTGATCCGATCGATTTCGCTCAGATGTTTGCTCAGCGCGTTGCTGAAGAGCAGGCGCGCAACAAGGTTCAGGCTGTCCCGAACTGAGTTTGCCGCATTCTGGCACTGCTGCAAAAAGCCCAGCACCGTCTGGGCTTTTTCTTTTTGGGCAATGCTCTCAGTGTCGGTAGCGTGACCAAATTGCCTTGGCCCCCAGCTTTGCAACGAGCGAGGCATGCCCTTCCTGTTCTTTAGCAGACAGTCTCGGCGCTAGTGGTTTTGGCCGTGAGTAGCTGAGAGTAATTTCTTCCTCCCCAGACTGGCTGTCACTTTGGCGCTGCTGTACCTGGGTCAATCCCAAGACTGCCTGACGGCCTCCCAGCATCTCAATATAGACTTCCGCAAGGAGTTCGGAATCGAGGAGCGCCCCGTGTTTGGTACGGTGGGAATTGTCGATCCCGTAGCGACGGCATAAGGCATCAAGGGAGTTCGGCCCCATTGGATGCTTTCGACGTGCCATCGAGAGCGTATCAACGACCATGTCGGAGGGTACAGGCGGCAAGCCCAGCCGTTCGAATTCGGCATTAATAAAACCCATATCGAATGTTGCGTTATGAGCAACCCACTTCGCACCCTCAAAGAAAGCCTGCATCTCCTCAACGATTTCAGCAAAGAGCGGCTTGTCCCGTAGGAACTCATCGGTGATGCCGTGGACCGACAGGGCGTCCGGATGAACCTTGCGATCTCCTGGATTGATGTAGACATGAAAACTTCTACCGGTCGGGAAATGGTTCAGCAGCTCGATGCCGCCGATTTCAATCACTCGGTCCGCCTTGGTTTCCAATCCTGTCGTTTCCGTATCGAAGACAATCTCACGCATCGTTCCCGTCCGCTTTCTGTTCACGCAATTGGCTTAGGAGATCCCTCACCTGCTGCCGCGCCACATCTATTCCTTGACTGGTGTCGATCACGAAATCCGCCCGTTCGCGCTTCTCGCTGTCTGGTGTCTGACGAGCCAGGATCATCTCGAACTTTTCCGGCGTCATGCCGGGGCGAGCCAGTACTCTCTGTCTCTGCAAGTCGGGACCACATGAAACCACGACTACGTAATCCACTCGGTCAAAGGCTCCGGTTTCGAATAGCAGCGGTATGTCGAGCACGACAAGATCAGCACCTGCAACATCGGCGTCCAGCAGGAAATCCTCCTCACGTTCGCGCACCAAAGGATGAACGATCGCTTCAAGCTCAGCAAACTTAGCCGGATTCTGGCGCAGAATGACGCTCAGTTTCTCCCGGTTGACTTTGCCGTCGACGATCGCATCCGGAAACAGAGGTGTGAGTGGCAAGACCGCCTTTCCCGCATAAAGCTCATGCACGACACGGTCAGCGTCATTGACCGGCACACCTTCCTCAGCAAAGAGACCAGCCGTTGTCGACTTGCCCATGCCAATCGATCCTGTCAGGCCGATGATCTTCATGGATGCGCCTGCAAGTCTTCAATCACAAGGGTCCTGAGTTCGGCGGTCACCTTGGGTCTCACACCAAACCATTTTTCAAAACCAGGGACAGCCTGGTGAAGCAGCATCCCGAGACCGTCAACACTTCGGAGACCCTGTTTGCGCGCCTGTTCAAGGATAGGAGTGATTAGGGGAACATAGACAATATCGGTCACAATGGCGTCCGGGCGCATTCGGTCAAAGGGAAGAGCTGGTACCTCTTGACCGTCCATTCCCAGGGATGTCGTGTTTACGAAAAGGCCGGCGCCCGACATAACTTCTCCAAGCGCTTCCATCGGGTGGGCATGGATTGTCATGCCGAAGCGTTCTGCCAATTCCTGAGCACGCTCGAATGTGCGGTTCAGAATGTGGATCTCCTTGATTCCGCGATTGCGCAAGGCTTGCAGAATGGAACGACAAGCACCTCCTGCTCCAAGCACCACAGCCCGATCAATAGCATCCCAGCCAGGCGCTTCATGATCCAGATTGGTGACAAAACCATAGCCATCCGTATTGGTCGCAAAGAGACGTCCATCTTCGCGCCACAAGGTATTGGCCGCGCCAAGCTCACTCGCAAGGTCGTCTGGACTGTCTGCGAGAGAGAAGGCGTTTTCCTTGTGCGGTATGGTCACATTACCGCCACAGTAGCCTGAGCGACCTGTCTTCAGGTCGGTTATGAAATCCGCAAAATCTGCTGGGGCCACCGCCACTTTTTCGTACTGGCCATCCAGACCATGTTGTTTCAACCAGTAGCCATGGATCAGGGGTGAGCGCGAATGCTTGATCGGATGGCCAACGACGAACGCTTTCCGGTCTATTGTTTCACGTGAATCATGCATGGTTAACATCCAGTTTACGGAGCTGCTCCAGAAGAGGCAGAAGAGGCAGTCCTAGGACTGTGAAATAGTCACCCTTGATTTCAGTGAAGAGCTGAACGCCTTCGCCTTCCAATTGATAGCACCCCACACTGGACAAAATAGCTGGCAGATTGCGCTCCAAATAGCCTTCGAGAAACTCACCGGAAAACGTGCGAACCTTCATCTCCGCAATCGACACATGGTCCCAGAGAACCTTGCCCTTGAGCGCGATTGCAACGCCACTGTTTAAGTGGTGGGTCCTACCTCTAAGCGCCATTAAGGTCGCTCGAGCAGAGGTCGCATTGTTAGCCTTGTGAAAGATCGTGCTGCCAAGTGACAGGGTCTGGTCACACCCAATCACGAATGCATTCCGATTTCGCGCGCTGACATCCAGCGCCTTTTCGCGTGCCAATGTTTGTGCCAGGAAAACCGGATCAGGAGGATCTGATGATAACCCCGCCTCGATGGATCGCTCATCAACCTGCGGCTTCTCAATCGAAAAGCTGAGCCCCGCGCTGGACAGAAGGGCGCTGCGCACAGCACTGCCGGAAGCAAGGATCAAAGAGTGCTCGCCCAAATGCCAATCTCCCATGCGTGAACCTATTGTCTGACCTTCGAACGCAATGCCAGGATCGCGGCTGCCGTCTCCTCGATGGATCGCCGCGTGACATCGATGATCGGCCAATTGTTGCGCGCACAGAGCGCGCGTGCGTATTTCAGTTCCTCCGTTATCGAGGCACGGTCAATGTAGTCACGGCTGTCATAACCGCTGGTTTGACCCAATACCCTGTTTTCCCGAACCTGCGAGATCCGATCCGAGGTAGCAATCAAACCAACAATCAGAGGCCGTGTTGCGCGCAAAAGCGCCGCGGGAACTGGCACCCCTGGAACGATCGGCAAATTAGCGGTCTTTATCCCTCGGTTCGCCAGATAGATGCTCGTGGGTGTCTTCGAAGTCCGGCTGATCCCGACAATCACAACATCCGCCTTGTCATAATCATCGGGAGCTTGCCCGTCATCATGTTCCATCGTGAAGTTCAAAGCTTCGATCCGCTCGAAGTATTCGGCATTCAAGACATATTGCGCGCCAACCCGACGGCTGGATGGGCTGCCAAGATATGACTGAAACTTCTCCATGACAGGAGCCAGGACATTGACACAGGGTACGCCGACGTCCCGACAACTGGTCTCTATCAACGCCCCAAGCTCCGCATCGACAATGGTATAAAGAACAATACCCGGTTTGCTATCAACAGCCTCCATTACAGCCTTGATCTGCTTTTTGCTTCGGATCAGCGGATAAACATGTTCGATCGGGTGGGCGTGCCGGAACTGCGCAGACGCGGCCCTGCCCGCTGAAATGAGAGTCTCGCCCGTTGAGTCAGAAATCAGGTGAAGATGGAAGAAGTTTTTCTTGTTCTCCACGTTCTTCAAGGCCCGCTGTTGATAACCTGGGAGAGCTAGAGGTATCGGTGACGCAGGGCAAAAGGCAAGAGGAAAACACCTCGTTTATCCCCAGCCCTTCAACCGGGCCGCTTCTTTTCGCGGTGCCTGTTGGTTCTGTGGACAACGGAATCAAGTAGAGAGTGATCCAGAGCTTATCCACAAATAGCCGGCGCCTCACAACGTAAATCAACACTCTGTATTTGCTTGGAAATTCGCCCTATTGTCCACAGTCACCACATGAAGGCCCTCTCATTGTAGGCGTTGTCATGCGTGTTTGGGGACCGATGATCCGATTGTGGGTAGCGATTAATCCTTGATAGTCCCAGACTCTTAGAAATAGAACAAGATTCAATATCTCTTTTCTTTATTGGAAGGGTTGGCCCCTTGAGTGCTGAAAACCGGAAAGTCCTGAAAGTGCTGAATGGCGAGGTTGTGACGCCACCACCAATCTGGTTGATGCGGCAGGCTGGTCGCTATCTTCCGGAGTATCGAGCGACACGAGCAAAGGCTGGAAGTTTCCTGGATCTGTGTTACTCGCCCGAACATGCGACAGAGGTGACCCTGCAACCGATCCGCAGATATGGCTTTGATGCTGCTATTCTGTTCTCAGATATTCTGGTTATTCCGGATGCCTTGCAACGAAACGTCACCTTCACGGAAGGGCATGGCCCTCAGATGGATCCGATTGATGAGGCGGGCATTGCTCGTCTTTCATCGAATGGCGTAATTGAACATCTGAAGCCGGTTTTCGAGACAGTCGCCAAACTGCGCAACGAACTTCCGCCGGAAACGACCCTTCTTGGATTTTGCGGAGCTCCCTGGACAGTCGCCACCTACATGATCGCTGGTCACGGCACTCCGGATCAGGCCCCTGCACGATTGTTTGCCTATCGCCATCCCCAGATCTTCGCGCAGCTGCTAGACTTTCTTGCCGATGTTTCTGCTGACTATCTTGTGGAGCAGATCGATGCCGGAGCTGACGCCGTGCAGATATTTGATTCCTGGGCTGGCGTTCTCGGCGAAGAGGAGTTTGAAAGGTTCTGCGTAAAGCCCGTCGCCCGGATCATCGAGAAAGTTCGTTTGCGGCGGCCTGCTGCCAAGGTGATCGCTTTTGCCAAAGGTGCTGGTGTCCTGCTGAAGGATTATGCTCGGAAAACAGACGCGAATGCGATTGGCCTCGACTGGGCAGTTCCTTTGTCCTTTGCCGCTAACCTGCAGAAGGAGAGCCCAGTCCAGGGTAATCTGGACCCGATGCGTGTGGTAGCCGGCGGCAGATCACTGGACGAAGGTATTGACCGGATTCTTGACGTTCTGGCCAAGGGACCGCTGATCTTCAATCTCGGTCACGGCATCACGCCGCAGGCCGATCCGGATAATGTGACGCGGCTTGTCAATCGCGTGCGGGGTATCAACTAGTCATGGCAGGGCAGATCGCAGCAAGTGAGGGGCGAAAGGCGGCCCGGAAGGCGGCATCTGCTTTGGTCTTCTTTGGTGCAATCGCGTTGGCAATCATGATCTTTGGTGAGGCGGAGGCTTATCCCTGGATCAAGGCATTGCATGTGATTGCCGTTATTTCGTGGATGGCGGGTATGCTCTACCTTCCGCGGCTGTTCATCTACCACTGTGATGCACCAGTGGGTTCTGATCAGGCTAAGACTTTCGCGGTAATGGAAAGTCGACTGATGGGCGTGATCATGACACCGGCGATGGTGGTGTCCTGGATCCTGGGGCTGTATCTCGCTTGGACAGTCTATGGCTTCATGGGTGGATGGCTTCATGCAAAGCTCGCCGCTGTGTTTCTCTTGAGCGGCGTGCATGGATATTTTGCCCGTGCAGTGAAAGAATTCGGCGCTGGGCGTTACGTTAAGAACCCGCGTTATTGGCGCATGGTCAACGAAATCCCGACCGTGCTGATGATCCTTGCGGTGGTGTTTGTGATCGTCAAGCCATTCTGAACAACTGGCGAGTTCACGCATTATTTTTGAGAAGCTGGGGTTTTCGCTTGCGGTCGATTCGCTGAATCGCTATTTTCCGGCCATCTCATCTTCTGGCTTGCGTATATTCTGTCAGTTGCGTCCGGCGCGATCGAACTGAATCTTCCCAGCTCGCCTTCCCCATACAATCGGAAACGTGGTCCCCTTCATGGCAGAAATGAAGCTACAAGAACTCAAGAGCAAATCGCCAACAGACCTGCTGACTTTTGCAGAGTCGCTGGAGGTCGAAAACGCCAGCACCATGCGGAAGCAGGAGCTGATGTTTGCGATCCTGAAGATGCTGGCGAGCCAGGATGTGGAAATCATTGGCGAAGGCGTCGTTGAAGTTCTCCAGGATGGTTTTGGTTTTCTGCGTTCAGCAAATGCAAACTATCTGCCCGGTCCAGACGATATCTATATCTCGCCTTCTCAGATCCGGCGCTTCTCGCTCAAGACCGGTGACACGGTCGAGGGTCCTATCCGCGGTCCGAAGGAAGGCGAACGCTACTTCGCGCTTCTGAAGGTCAACACGATCAATTTTGAAGATCCCGAAAAGATCCGCCACAAGGTTCATTTCGACAATCTGACCCCGCTTTATCCAAATGAGCGGTTCAAGATGGAGCTCGATGTTCCCACATCCAAGGACCTGTCAGCGCGCGTCATCGATCTGGTGGCACCCCTCGGTAAGGGTCAGCGTGGTTTGATCGTGGCGCCGCCGCGTACCGGCAAAACCGTCCTTCTGCAGAATATTGCTCATTCGATTACGGCCAACCATCCGGAGTGTTATCTGATCGTTCTTCTGATCGACGAGCGTCCAGAGGAAGTGACGGACATGCAGCGTTCGGTTCGGGGCGAAGTTGTCTCCTCGACCTTTGACGAACCGGCCGTGCGTCACGTTCAAGTTGCCGAGATGGTTATTGAGAAGGCGAAACGCCTTGTCGAGCACGGTCGCGATGTGGTGATCTTGCTTGATTCCATCACGCGTCTGGGGCGTGCCTACAACACCGTTGTGCCGTCATCGGGCAAGGTGCTTACTGGTGGTGTTGACGCCAATGCGCTGCAGCGCCCCAAGCGCTTCTTTGGTGCGGCCCGCAACATCGAAGAGGGTGGTTCGCTGACGATCATCGCTACGGCGCTGATCGATACCGGCAGCCGCATGGATGAGGTCATCTTTGAAGAGTTCAAGGGTACCGGTAACTCGGAAATCGTACTGGATCGAAAGGTTGCCGATAAGCGCATCTTCCCGTCGATGGATATTCTGAAGTCCGGCACGCGTAAGGAAGATCTCCTCGTTCCGCGCCAGGATCTGCAAAAGATCTTCGTCTTGCGTCGCATTCTCGCCCCGATGGGGACAACTGACGCAATCGAGTTCTTGATCGACAAGTTGAAGCAGACGAAGAACAACGGCGATTTCTTCGATTCCATGAACACCTGATCGATCTTGATAAGCGTCTCTTATACCCAGATAGTATAGGCAGGTTCACTCAGTGACGTCAGCCAGCGACACTATCTTTGCAATGGCGTCCGCCGGGCTTCCGGCGGGTGTCGCTGTTGTTAGGATCAGTGGCACGAAAGCATTTGCCATTACCTCTGCGATGGTTGGACCGCTCCCGCTCGCTCGCCAGGCAAGTCTTCGAACCATCCGTAACCATGAAGGACAAGTCCTCGATCGGGGGCTGGTGATTGCCTTCCCTGCGCCGCACTCGTTCACAGGCGAGGATTGCGTGGAGTTGCAGGTCCATGGCAGTCGCGCCGTGGTCCGAGCATTGCTGGACACGTTAGCCGGATTCCCTGGTGCACGATTGGCAGAAGCCGGAGAGTTCTCAAGGCGTGCTTTCGAAAATGACAGAATGGATCTTGTCGAGGTCGAAGGACTTGCCGATCTGTTGGCTGCTGAAACCGAGATGCAGCGGAGGCTTGCACTTGAACAGACGACTGGTCATCTCTCTTCGCTTTATAAGGGATGGCGCGAGAAGCTCATTTACGCCCGTGCTCTGATCGAAGCCGAACTCGACTTCAGTGACGAGGCAGACATACCTGGAGCCGTTTCAAATCGGATTTGGGTTGAGGTTCAGGCAATCTCCGAAGAAATCAACGAGGCTCTGCGACAATTGCGAGCCGGAGAGATAATTCGAGAAGGTTTCAAGGTCGCAATTATCGGACGCCCCAATGCCGGCAAATCCAGTTTGTTGAATGCTCTCGTGTCCCGCGACGTGGCCATTGTAACCGAGTATGCGGGCACCACGCGCGATGTTATACGGGCTGAACTGGATATTGGCGGGTATCGGATCGATTTGTTTGATACGGCCGGTATTCGGGATGCGATAGATCCGGTTGAGGCGGAGGGAATCCGACGTGCGACACAGGTTCGAGATGAGGCTGACCTGGTCCTGTATCTGTCTGAACCCGCCGATTCGTCTGAGCCGATCCCACTGAACTCGGCCATACCCTGCATATATGTGGGCACAAAAGCGGATATCGCTGACGATTCGTGGCCGGAACGAATCCAATTTGATATTCTGGTATCGTCGCGAACCGGCTACGGCATCGAAGCGTTGAGAGAGGTCATCCTGTCTCACGTTCAACGGGCTACAAAAGTGAATTCTCTTGCAATACCGAGCAGATTGCGGCATCTCCAACACTTGAAGCAAGCCAGTATGGATCTCTCTGAGGCCCTTTATCAGGACCATTTGCCTCTCGAGATTCGGGCAGAATATCTTCGTGCTGCAAGCGATTCGCTTGCCCGCGTTACCGGTCGGATTGACGTAGAAACGTTGCTCGGAAAAATTTTCTCCGAATTCTGCGTTGGCAAGTGATTCACGTGAAACTTCAGCATTTAACGCCAGGATGAACCATGGAAACGCGGTTTGATGTCATCGTTATTGGAGGCGGTCACGCAGGTACGGAAGCCGCCGCAGCTGCCGCAAGAATTGGTGTCCATGTGGCTCTGGTCACCCACAAGGTTGATACGATTGGGGTTATGTCCTGCAATCCAGCCATTGGTGGTCTTGGGAAAGGTCATCTGGTCCGCGAGATTGATGCGCTGGATGGTATCATGGGCGTCGCAGCTGATGAAGCCGGCATCCAATTCAGAATGCTCAACCGCAAGAAGGGCCCGGCCGTTTGGGGTCCACGGACACAAGCTGACCGGAAGCTTTATCGTCAAGCTGTCCAGCGGCAGTTGAGGGGATTCTCAAATCTCACGATCATCGAGGGCGGGGTACAAGGCCTCCTTCGGAACGGCTCCGTTATAAATGGGGTCAAATTGCAAGACGGGCAAGAACTCCGTGGGATCACTGTTGTCCTAACGAGCGGAACGTTCTTGCGTGGGATGATTCACATCGGGGACAGAACCATTCCGGCGGGACGCGTCGGTGAACTGCCGGCTCTTGGTTTGAGCGATGATCTGTTGGCATTACATCTGCGTCTTGGTCGCTTGAAAACCGGTACGCCCGCGCGTCTCGATGGTCGAACTATCGATTGGTCCAGTCTGGAAATGCAGGAAGCCGATGAGGCGCCCATTCCATTTTCCTTCATGACCGAGTCAATCACGACACCTCAGATTGCCTGTGGAATCACTCGTACCACTGACCGCACCCATAGAATCATTCGCGACAATATTCACCGCTCCGCAATGTATTCGGGGCAAATTTCCGGCGTAGGTCCGCGCTACTGCCCCTCCATCGAAGACAAAATCCACCGGTTTGGTGACAGAGATGGTCATCAGATATTCCTGGAGCCTGAAGGACTGGATGATCACACGGTCTATCCCAACGGCATTTCCACGTCATTGCCGGAAGATGTCCAGGAGGCGTTCATCCGGTCCATTCCAGGTCTCGAACAGGTGCAGATTCTGCAATCTGGCTATGCTATCGAATACGATTATGTCGATCCCCGGGAGTTGGAAACCTCTCTGGCGGTGAAGAAGGTCAGTGGCTTGTATCTTGCCGGCCAGATCAATGGTACGACAGGCTATGAGGAGGCCGGGGCGCAAGGTCTTGTCGCCGGCTTGAACGCTGCAATGGAAGCGATTGGGAGAGATCCGGTCCGCTTCAGCCGATCAGATTCCTACATAGGCGTCATGATTGATGACCTGACTACCCTTGGCGTTGCTGAGCCATATCGAATGTTCACTTCGAGGGCCGAGTACCGGTTGAGCCTTCGTGCCGACAATGCAGACATGCGACTCACCGAACTTGGAACGAGGGTTGGTTGTGTTCGACCCGATCGTGCGCACGCATTTAAAGACTATAGCTCCCAGCGAACCGGCTGGTACAAGGCTCTTTCAGAGCTGACCGCCAGTCCCGCCGAAATGGCAGCCAAATCGGTATCTGTGAATGGTGACGGTCGTCGTCGGTCAGCCTTGGAAATTCTGGCTTATCAAGATGTCGAGTGGAGCGACCTCACCAGAATTTGGCCGGAACTGGATACGGCTTCGGAAAAAATGCGGCAGGCCGTATCGATTGATGCCCTGTACCGGATCTATATCGAGCGGCAAGCAAATGACGTGGCTAGCCTGAAAGCGGAAGAGGCTCGTTTGGTCCCCGATAACTTCGATTTCGAAACAGTTGCGGGCCTGTCTAACGAGTTGAAGCAAAAACTGCGGGTGTTGGCCCCCAATAATCTGGCACAGATTGCTCGAATGGAGGGAATTACACCGGCAGCTCTTGCCCTCCTCGTGGCAAACTTTAAAAGATTTGAAGATAGGGCCAAAGCTTCTTGAGGTTCAGACGGTGATACCTACCAATGTGAGTGTTTCACGTGAAACCGCCAAGCGACTGGAGACATTCGTCGATCTTTTCTCCAAGTGGTCCAAGACGTTCAATCTTGTAGCACCGTCAACCAAACAGCAGATCTGGGAGCGCCATGTCCTCGATTCGCTCCAATTGCGAGACATCGTTACGACACCGCAACATTGGATCGATCTCGGTAGCGGTGGGGGATTTCCGGGGATCATTACGTCCATAGTCCTGGCAGAGCATGGCGAAGGTCACGTTGATCTCGTTGAGAGTAACAATAAGAAAGCGGCCTTCCTGCGAATGGCGTTGTTGCAAACACAGGGTCGAGGTTCCGTTCACACGATCCGCATCGAGGACGCTGCGGAAAAAATTCAAGCGCCGGACCTCATTTCCGCCCGAGCTTTGGCAGAACTGGATCTGCTCCTTCGATTTGTCGAGCCTTGGTCAAAGGACAACAGAAATCTCCGATGCCTCTTTCATAAAGGCCGGGATTATCAGGCCGAGGTCGATAAAGCGCGTGGTCGCTGGGACTTTGATCTGATAATACATAGAAGCGCTGTAGAAGAAGACTCGGTCATTTTGGACATAAGCTCACTTCAGCGCAGGGGCTAACATCTCAGGTGCTGCATGGGTCTCGAAAAAAATCGGATAATCACCATCGCCAATCAGAAAGGTGGCGTCGGGAAGACGACCACCGCGATCAACCTCGCGACTGCGCTCGCCGCGATTGGCGAAAGGGTGTTGATTGTTGACCTAGACCCGCAGGGCAATGCCAGCACGGGGCTGGGTATCGACCGCCGTGATCGCCATCTATCCTCGTATGATGTCCTGATCGGGAGTCATACTGCAACTGAGGCGGCGCTGGCGACCGCAGTCCCTAACTTGTCAATCGTGCCGTCAACCATGGATCTTCTCGGATTTGAGATGGAGATCTCCCAGCACGCTGATCGCGTTTTTCGTCTCAAGAAGGCGCTGGAACGGGATGATGCGCGAGAGTTCAGCTATATTCTTCTGGACTGCCCGCCTTCCTTTAATTTGCTGACAATGAATGCAATGGCTGCAGCGCACTCAGTTCTGGTTCCGCTTCAGTGCGAATTCTTTGCCCTGGAGGGTTTGAGCCAATTGCTTGAAACCATCAATCAAGTGCGACATTCTGTTAATCCCACCCTCGATATTCAGGGAATCGTGCTCACAATGTTTGATTCGCGCAATAATCTGGCGCAGCAAGTGGTCAATGATGTGCGCGAGCATCTGGGCGAAAAGGTGTACACGACCCTTATTCCCCGAAACGTCCGAGTCTCGGAGGCGCCCTCCTATGGCAAACCAGCAATTCTCTATGATCTCAAATGTGCTGGCAGTCAGGCGTATCTCCAATTGGCCTCCGAGGTTATCCAGCGTGAGCGGCAGCGCAAAGCAGCCTGATTAGTATTTGAGGTGCGGTAATGGTTGATGATGGTTCCAAGCGACGTCTGGGTCGAGGTCTGGCAGCGCTCATCGGTGAGATGGATCACCCTGTAGCGGCGGGTGAAGTTCGCCAGAGTGTTAATCCTGACCGGACTGTGCCCATCGAATTTGTGGCACGCAGCCCGAAAAACCCGCGCCGTTATTTCGACGAGGCGGAGCTGCAGGATCTGGCCGGTTCGATCCGTCAACATGGTATTGTACAGCCCGTGGTGGTCAGAACAATTTCGGCGAACCGCTATGAGATCATAGCCGGCGAACGACGTTGGCGTGCTGCTCAGCTTGCCGGTTTGATCGAGATTCCTGTGATCGTTCGGGACGTTGACGACCGCACTGCCCTTGAGCTTGCGATTGTTGAAAACGTTCAAAGAGCGGATCTAAATCCATTGGAAGAGGCGCTCGGTTACGAGCAATTGATTGCGGAACACGGCTACACTCAGAATGACCTCGGGGAGATCATTGGGAAGAGCCGCAGCCATGTCGCCAATAGTTTGCGCCTCTTGAAGTTACCCGATCCTGTGCGCGACATGCTTGCAGACGGTAGCCTTTCCGCTGGGCACGCACGCGCACTCGTTTCGACGCCGGACCCGGTCGTCCTTGCCAAGACAATTACGGCAAAGGGTCTGTCAGTGCGAGATGCGGAAAAGCTCGCCCAGAACCATATCAAGGCGCAGAATGCGCCCCCTCAGGATGAGGTTCGTGAAACAAAGGACTCGGACACGATCGCGTTGGAGCGCAGCCTGTCTGATCGCTTGGGTCTCGCCGTCACAATCAATCACAAAGGTGCCGGTGGGCAGATGAAAATCAGCTACAAGTCGCTTGATCAGCTTGAGGAAATCTGCCGCCTGCTTGAAGGCCGGTAGCCTTTCAGCCTCTATTCCGCCGGGCTGCCTGGAGCGTTACTGCCAGAAGTGTTTGCATGGCCAAGTTGTCTTCAAGCTGAGGACGTTGCCTGCTTTGCAGTATTGCTGCATGAATCCGGCTTGATTCCCTTGCGAGGTCTGGTGTGGTCCAGTTGCGGAGCGCGCGCTCCACGATTGGCTTTCTGCGAAAGTGAATCCCTCGCCCGAGTGATTGCATGATCTGCCCAGCCTGTTGCCTCCTGTCGTCCATTTCGCTGCGCATCAATTCGAGTTGCTGAAATTGCTTGAGACAAGACTGCAAGACGAGGAATACGGGGGTTTTGGATGAAATGACCTTCTGCAGGGCGTGATGGAGAACATCTGCATCTCCCGATAGAACAGCGTCTACAACGCTGTCAGTTGAAATGGTGCTTGCATCCCCAATGATTTCCAGCACGTGGGTTTCATCAATCAACTCATGTCCATGACAATACAATATGAGCTTGCGGATTTCGTTACGGGACGCAATACGGTCGCCGCCGATGGATTCAAGCAGAAGTTCTCTTGCTGCAGGAGTGATGCGCAACCTTTCAGTCGCCAGTTCATGGTCGATCAAGGCATTGAGCGCGCGTACATCATCCTGGTAGCACGCAATACAGGCAATGCCTCGCTCGGATTCGGCGACTTTTCGCAGTGCTGATCCCTTCTTCAGGTCACCGGCCTCAATGATAACCGTAGCCCCGGTCGGTGGATCAGACGCGAGGATCTGCAATCCTTCAATCACGGCCTTCTCGTTAGCCGCATTCCGAACCCACACAAGCCTTTCACCGCCAAAGAGACCGAGGGAATTGACCTCATCGACAAGGCGCCCCGGATCGGACTGCAGATCGGAGCTCTCGAGTTTGGTGACGGCAAAACTGTCACTGAGATCAACAGTTGTCTGCTTTGACAGTTCAGCTGCGCGCTCACCTACGAGCCCCCTGTCCGGACCATAGACTAGAAAGAGCCTATAATGTCTCGCGGACTTCTGCAGGAAGCCATCAAACTCGTGGGACTTTATCTCGACCATTGTCGCATCTTAGCGACCTAGGGCGATGGCAAGATCGGCATAAATCAATTCAGCCAATTCATGCGAGGCACGATCTTCGGCATCACGCGCAGCACGCAATTTTGCAAATTCCTGCCGAGGATAATCAAAGAGAGCAACAGTCTGCCGCCGCCCGGCCTTGATGACACTGTCGTCAGAAGTACGTCTCAATGTGTAGGTTGCCGAAACAATCGCCCGTCCTGCATTTGGCGTCGTTGTTTGCTCGTTCAGTTGAACCCCCTGTGCGGAACTCGATACAGATAGGTCAACACGATATTGAGGCGCATCGTCCTCGCCGGCGCCATTGCCTGCTAGGAAGACGAGCCGGTTTCTGACCTCGAGACCGGCGCGCGTGGATACTTCCGCGAACTCGATTGCTCCAAGGCTTTCCTGAGTTGCTGGATCATCATGAAGAGGTCGCGCCTGGCAGCCAACCAGAACCAGGAGGCTGGCGATGATAGCCCCGCGAACCATTGTTGTGCGGCTGAGATTAAACGACAATGTTCACAATCCTTTGCGGTACAACAATGACTTTCTTCGGTGCCTGACCGGAAAGAACAGCCTTTACGGCGTCCAGTTCCAGCACGGCAGCAATGACCATATCTTGGTCTGCCTCGCGGCTGATTGTCAATTCGCCACGCTTCTTGCCATTCACTTGAACAGGCAGTGTGACTTCATTTACCGCGACCAGGCTTTCATCAAAGCTTGGCCATGACGCTTTGGCCACCATCCCGTGATTGCCCAGCCTTTGCCAGCACTCTTCCGCAAGATGTGGCGTCATCGGAGCGATAAGATGGATTAGGATCTCCGCTGCCTCACGTACCGCCGACGTAAACCCGCTTTCTTCCCCGCCGGCTGATACCTTTGCCAAGGGAGCAGCCAGAGTGTTGACGAACTCGTAGATGCGGGCAATGGCCTTGTTGAACGCCAGCTTGTCCAGATCTGCCTGCACGGCCTTCAGAGTTCTGTGTGCCGCCTGCGAGACAGCAAGAGCTTCCCCTTGTTTTCCGGGTGATGGCGCTACAGCCCTCAGCGCATCAGAAGCCTCCGAAATCAAGCGCCAAACGCGTTGAACGAAGCGGTGGGCACCTTCAACGCCGGCCTCAGACCAGATGACATCACGGTCTGGTGGAGAGTCAGAAAGAACGAAGAACCGTGCTGTATCGGCGCCATAAGAGGCAATGATGTCGTCTGGGTCGACAACATTCTTCTTCGACTTCGACATCTTTTCGATGCCACCAATTCTTACCTCTTCGCCGCCATCCAGCATGAAGGCGCGTCGCTGCCCTTCGACCTCCTCAATCCGCAGATCGGCAGGAGCCAACCATTCACGGCTGAGACCTTCGCCGCGACTATAGGTCTCATGCACCACCATTCCCTGGGTGAAGAGACCTCTGAATGGCTCCTTGACGTCGAGATGGCCGGTTTCCCGCATGGCTCTGGTGAAGAACCGGGAATAAAGAAGGTGCAGGATCGCATGTTCAATCCCACCTATATACTGATCCACCGGGAGCCATTTGTTGGCTGCCTTCGGATCAGTCGGCTCATCCTCCCAAGGTGCGGTAAAGCGTGCAAAGTACCAGCTTGAATCCACGAATGTATCCATCGTGTCGGTTTCGCGCCGAGCTTCTTTTCCGCAGTTCGGACAAGCGACATGTCGCCATGTCGGATGGCGGTCCAGCGGATTGCCCGGCTTGTCAAAGCTGACATCGTCCGGAAGGCGGACCGGCAGGTCCTTCTTCGGTACCGACACAACTCCGCAATCATCACAGTGAATAACCGGGATCGGGCAACCCCAATATCGCTGACGTGAGATGCCCCAGTCACGGAGGCGGAAATTGACCTTGCGCTCGCCCTGGGGCGCGTCGCCAAAAATCTGGCTCGTCAACCTCATTGCGACCTGCTCGAATGCGTCAGTGGTGCTCAGACCGTTCAAGAAGTCAGAGTTGATCATCACGCCGTCATCCGTATAGGCGGTATCCGCAATCTCGAACGTGGACGCATCTGCATCCTTCGGCATGACAACGGCCACGACGGGAAGATCGTACTTCCGAGCGAAATCAAGGTCGCGCTGGTCCCCGGATGGGCAGCCAAAAATTGCACCTGTGCCATAATCCATCAGCACAAAGTTAGCGACGTAAACCGGTAGTTCCCATGTGGGATCGAGCGGATGACGCACTCGCACTCCGGTGTCGATCCCCTTTTTCTCCGCCGTTTCGAGTGCCGCCAGCGATGTCCCGGCCCGTCGGCATTCGTCGCAGAATTCCTCGATCGCCCGATTCGTGGCTGAAACTTCCTTTGCCAGGGGATGGTCTGCCGAGATCGCCAGGAACGAGGCGCCAAACAGCGTATCAGGCCTCGTGGTATAGACGGTGACTTCCTTCTGGTCGCTACCGGACGCAATCTCCCAGCGGATCGTCATACCTTCGGAACGACCGATCCAGTTCTTCTGCATCAGGCGGACCTTTTCCGGCCATTGATCGAGTGTGTCGAGTGCTTCCAGCAGGTCTTCGCTGAAATCAGTAATCTTGAAGAACCACTGGGTCAGTTCCCGTTGCTCCACCAGAGCGCCTGACCTCCAGCCTCGGCCATCGATGACCTGTTCATTGGCCAGAACGGTCATGTCTTCCGGATCCCAGTTTACCTTCGAGTTCTTCCGGTAAACCAAGCCTTTCTCGAGAAAGTCGAGGAACAGATGCTGCTGGCGCTGATAGTATTCGACGTCGCATGTTGCGAATTCTCGAGACCAGTCGAGTGACAGCCCCATGGATTTCAATTGTCCACGCATGGTGGCAATGTTTTCGTATGTCCAGGCCTTCGGGTGAACCTTGTTCTTCATCGCCGCGTTTTCAGCCGGCATGCCAAAGGCGTCCCAGCCCATGGGATGAAGGACGTTGTACCCGCGAGCGCGCTTATAGCGGGCGACGACATCACCCATGGCATAATTGCGAACGTGGCCCATATGGATGCGGCCCGATGGATAAGGGAACATCTCCAGCACGTAGTATTTCTCGCGCGGGTCGTTGTTGTCGGTGACGAAGACATTTTCTTCGGACCATTTCGCCTGCCAGCGAGGCTCGGCGTCGCGCGGATTGTAACGTTCGGTGGCCATGGATCGCATTTCCGGAAATCATGTCAAAAAGGAAGGGCTGACCTTCACCACGAAACCACGCAAGCGTCAAGTTTCCGAGGGTCGGCAACGAGTTCAACTGCAAGCCTTGCCAAGGCACAAGCCACGATCTACCTGCTGTCGCAAGCGCCAACTGATGCGCATGATCCCGTTCAACAGGAAGATCTCTCATGTCGGTGACTGATAATCTCAACGAAACCATCGCCAAGATTGCCAAAGCAGCGCGTGAGGCTGAGCGTGAGCCTGGATCCGTCTCCCTGGTTGCCGTGTCCAAGACGTTTGATGCCGGGCATATCCGACCAGTGCTTGATGCGGGCCACCGGATTTTTGGTGAAAACAGAGTTCAGGAGGCTCAAGGAAAGTGGCCTGAGCTGCGAGAACAGTTTCGCGATATCGAACTTCATCTCATTGGCCCCCTGCAGTCCAACAAGGCTGCCGATGCAGTGGCTCTGTTTGATGTTATTGAAACGGTCGATCGTGAAAAGATTGCACGTGCGCTTGCAGACGAAGTAGACCGGCAGCAGCGCTCGATCACGTTCTACATCCAGGTGAACACCGGACTTGAGCCCCAAAAGGCGGGAATCGCCCCTGATGACCTAAACGCATTCGTCAGGCTGTGTCGCGAAGAGCTTAAGCTCCCGATCGAGGGGCTGATGTGCATTCCACCGGTCGATGAGAACCCCGGGCCACATTTTGCGCTCCTTTCAAAGCTGGCTGATGCAAACGGTTTGTCGATGTTGTCCATGGGCATGTCCGGCGACTTCGAGACGGCAATTGCATTTGGCGCAACCAGCGTGCGGGTTGGGTCGGCGATTTTTGGCAGCCGTTAGGTCTGAGTTAGACCTTCGCCATACCGCTTTTGTCTGTCTTCCCTCCCGGAGCTGCGATCCGTAAGCTGCTTCCATCGGCTCGGAGCACAGTTTCGGGCCTCAAGTCGTATTGGGAGGTCGACATGGGTGGAAACTATCAGGAAATCTACGATGGCTGGAAAGTTGCCCCGGATGCCTTCTGGGCTGCCCAGGCCGAGAGCATTCACTGGTTCAAGCCTCCACACACAGTCTTCGATGCGTCCGAGGGGGCTTATGGCCGCTGGTTCGTAGGCGGTGAAACCAATACCTGCTACAATTGTGTTGATCGCCACGTGCTGGCGGGTCGTGGCAGCGATACCGCCGTCATCTATGACAGCCCGATGACCGGAGCGAAACGCAGCTTCAGCTTTGACGACGTGCTGGCTGAAGTGACAGCGATCGCTGCCGTTCTGCGCAACCATGGGGTCGCAAAAGGCGACCGTGTTATCATCTATATGCCGATGATACCCGAGGCGGTCTTTTCGATGTTGGCCTGCGCAAGGCTTGGTGCGGTCCATTCCGTCGTTTTTGGCGGCTTTGCTGCGCACGAACTCGCAACGCGGATTGACGATTCCGGAGCGAAGGTCGTGATCACTGCGAGTTGTGGCTTGGAGCCAGGACGTATCGTCCCCTACAAGCCTCTGCTTGATCATGCCGTTGACATGGCGAAAGTGAAGCCGAATTACTGCCTTGTATTCCAGCGCGACGAACTGCATGCGCCCTTGCGTTATGAGCACGGCGACGTTGACCTTGCAAAGGCAGTCGAAGTCGAGAAGATGAATGGCACGGGCGTGCCCTGCGAGCCAGTGCTCGCCACGGATCCACTCTATATTCTCTATACATCTGGCACGACTGGTCAGCCTAAAGGCGTCGTCCGTGACAACGGCGGACACATGGTTGCCCTTCATTGGTCGATGTCGAACATCTATGGCGTCAAGCCGGGTGAAGTGTTCTGGGCTGCTTCAGACATCGGCTGGGTTGTTGGTCATTCTTACATCGTCTACGGCCCATTGCTTGCAGGTAATGCAACGGTCATTTTCGAAGGCAAGCCCGTTGGAACACCCGATGCCGGAACCTTCTGGCGCGTTATTGCCGAGCATGATGTAAAGGTATTGTTCACGGCGCCAACTGCATTCAGGGCGATCCGGCGTGATGACAGTGATGGTGAGTTTGTTCGCAAATATGATCTGAGCGGTTTGCGCGCTCTGTTTCTGGCAGGCGAACGTGCTGACCCTGAAACGATCAAATGGGCTGAGCGTATGCTTGGGGTACCTGTCATCGACCATTGGTGGCAGACGGAAACGGGTTGGTCAATTGCGGCCAATCCAACAGGAATCGAGTTGCTGCCTGTGAAACACGGGTCACCGGCCAAGGCGATGCCGGGTTATGATCTCGATGTTGTGGATGATGCAGGCCATCCCGTTCCACGTGGAACTCTCGGCAACATCGTTGCCAAGCTTCCCCTTCCGCCAGGATGTCTGGTCACCTTCTGGAACGCCGATGCACGTTTTCACTCAGCCTGCCTGGAAGAATTTCCCGGATATTACAAGACGGCTGATGCCGGCATCATTGACGAAGATGGTTACGTCTTTGTCATGGCGAGGACAGACGACATCATCAATTGCGCCGGCCACCGCCTCTCCACAGGAGCGATGGAAGAAGTCTGCGCCATGCATCCCGACGTTGCCGAATGCGCTGTCATTGGCATAGCGGATGAATTGAAAGGACAGATTCCGTGTGGTTTCCTTGTTCTGAAGAAGAATGTGGTGCGGGAACAGAAGGCAATCGAGCGGGAGATCGTGCAGCTTGTGCGCGATGAAATAGGTCCGGTCGCGGCTTTCAAGACGGTCATGATTGTCGAGCGTCTACCCAAAACCCGATCCGGCAAAATTCTGCGCGGAACCATGCAGAAGATTGCGGACGGTCTACCCTGGAAAATGCCTGCAACAATCGATGATCCCGCAATACTGGACGAGATTACCGACGTGCTGCGTGCTCATGGTCATGCAAGCCCGGACACACAGAAGGCGGCGGCAGGTTAAGCTTCATGAGGTCATGAAAAAACCCGATCAGAGGTTATCTGATCGGGGTTTGGGGGAGCGCGCAATTGGCCGCTTAATCAGTACTGGTCGTCATCGTCGTCGTTGCGGCGGTCGGATTTCAGCGACTGAAGCTTTGCAAAGACGGCATTGGCATCGATTTCCTTCTCTTCTTCACGCTGATAGCTGAAGTCAAGGTTTTCGGTTTCCGTCGCAGACTGCAGCGTTGCGCCGAGTTCGGCAGCTGTCGGCAGCGGACGTCCGCGAGATGCCTTCTCGACTTCCATATCGAGATCAATCTGGCTGCAAAGCCCAAGCGTCACCGGATCCATTGGGGTCAGGTTGGCAGAGTTCCAATGGGTTCGGTCTCGAATCTGCTCGATGGTGCTCTTGGTTGTGCCAACCAGGCGCGAAATCTGCGCATCTTTCAGCTCCGGATGATTGCGCACCAACCAGAGAATGGCATTCGGACGATCCTGACGCTTCGATACCGGTGTGTAACGAGGACCCCGACGTTTCGAATCAGGAACACGTACCTTTGGATCAGACAGCTTGAGCTTATGGTTCGGGTCCTTCTCGGCACGCGCGATTTCATCCCTCGAAAGCTGGCCCGTCGAAATTGGATCCAGGCCCTTGATGCCCTGGGCCGCTTCTCCGTCAGCAATCGCTTTCACTTCAAGTGGGTGCAATTTGCAAAACTGCGCGATCTGATCGAATGACAGCGCGGTGTTGTCGACGAGCCAAACGGCAGTCGCTTTCGGCATAAGCAGGGTCTGAGCCATGGATACAATCCTTCTAAGCGTCCGCGCCGGGTGTCGCGGGCCGTGGGTTTAAACCACCATTTCCGGGAAATCGCAGGCGTTATAGCGATAATGTAACGAAAATGCAATTCGCGAAGTCACGAATGACCTTTGTCTAATTGCTGGGTCAGCCTGAGGTGGTAAGAATGGCGCGAACAGGGCGAGGAGGACTGCCCCGCGGTCGACAAAGTTAGCCCGTCAACATGAGGAGGAATTCATGTCAGGCAAAACCTATCCGGTGCTGAAAGCTGCAAAAGCACGGGCTCTGATCGACGACGAAAAATACCTGAAATGGTATGAGGAAAGCGTCGAAGATCCGGAAAAGTTCTGGGGCAAGCACGGCAAGCGCATCGATTGGTTCAAGCCCTATACCAAGGTCAAGAACACGTCCTTCAAGGGGCGGGTACCGATCAAGTGGTTTGAAGACGGCCTGACCAATGTTTCCTACAATTGCATCGATCGTCATCTGAAGACCAATGGTGAGAAAGTCGCCATCATCTGGGAAGGTGACAATCCCTATATCGACAAGAAGGTCACCTACAACGAGCTTTACGACCATGTGTGCCGCATGGCGAACGTGCTGAAAAAGCATGGCGTAAAGAAAGGTGACCGCGTCACGATTTACATGCCGATGATTCCCGAAGCGGCCTATGCCATGCTGGCATGCGCACGTATCGGGGCTGTTCATTCGATCGTCTTCGGCGGCTTCTCGCCAGAGGCGCTGGCGGGTCGTATCGTGGATTGCGAATCCACATTCGTCATTACCTGCGATGAAGGTGTCCGTGGCGGCAAGCCCGTTCCGCTCAAGGAAAACACTGATATCGCAATCGACATTGCCGCCAAGCAATATGTGATGGTGAACAAGGTGCTGGTCGTTCGCCGAACCGGCGGCAAGATCGGCTGGGCGCCGGGTCGCGACATCTGGTATCATCAGGAAGTTCACACCGTTAAGGGTGACTGCCCGCCGGTCAAGATGAAGGCGGAAGATCCGCTTTTCATCCTCTACACCTCAGGCTCAACAGGTAAACCCAAGGGTGTCATGCACACGACCGGAGGCTATCTGGTCTATGCTTCGATGACTCATGAATACGTCTTCGACTATCAGGAAGGTGACATCTACTGGTGCACCGCCGACGTCGGCTGGGTCACGGGTCATTCCTACATCGTCTACGGGCCGCTGGCGAACTGTGCGACCACGCTCATGTTCGAGGGCATTCCCACTTTCCCTGATCAGGGACGCTTTTGGGAAGTTGTCGAGAAGCATAAGGTCAACATCTTCTATACGGCTCCGACCGCCATCCGTTCGTTGATGGGTGCCGGAGACGACTTTGTGAAGCGGTCCGACCGTTCGTCGCTCCGTCTTCTCGGATCCGTCGGTGAACCAATCAACCCGGAAGCCTGGGAATGGTACTTCAACGTGGTTGGTGAGCAGAAATGCCCGATCGTTGATACCTGGTGGCAGACCGAAACCGGCGGCATCATGATCACGCCGCTGCCGGGTGCAACGGCGCTCAAGCCGGGGTCGGCAACCCGTCCCTTCTTCGGGATCAAGGCCGAGCTCGTCGATAATGAGGGTCAGGTTCTCGAAGGGGCGGCAGACGGCAATCTCTGCATTACCGACAGCTGGCCGGGGCAGGCGCGTTCGGTCTATGGCGATCACGACCGCTTCGTGCAGACCTATTTCTCCACCTATAAGGGGAAGTATTTCACCGGCGACGGCTGCCGCCGCGATGAAGACGGTTATTACTGGATCACAGGTCGCGTGGATGACGTCCTGAACGTGTCGGGTCACCGACTGGGAACCGCCGAAGTCGAGTCGGCGCTCGTCTCGCACCATCTGGTGTCCGAAGCTGCAGTCGTAGGCTATCCGCACAACATCAAGGGCCAGGGCATTTACTGCTACGTGACCCTGATGGCCGGCCATGACGGAAACGAGGAACTCCGCAAGGAACTGATCAAGCATGTGCGCACGGAGATCGGACCGATTGCCTCGCCGGACAAGATCCAGTTCGCGCCCGGCCTGCCGAAGACACGTTCCGGCAAGATCATGCGTCGAATTCTTCGCAAGATCGCAGAGGATGATTTTGGTTCGCTCGGCGATACGTCGACGCTCGCAGATCCAGGCGTTGTGGACGATCTCATCGAAAACAGACAAAACCGAAGCGCCTGATCATAAACAACACCAAAAAAGGGCTCTCGAAAGAGGGCCCTTTTTCTGATCAATCATCGCAGGCTCGTCTCGGCTTGGTTCGTCCCCCATAAGGCGCAACATGACCGGTCGCGAGCAGCATTTCCGCTGGCCGTTTTCCATCGGCGGCTGTGAGATCAGCCACGACGCGGCCAAAATACTTGTCGCCAGAGATGCTGGTAAGTGTCACCCTGGTGTCGGCTTCCAACAGTTTGGTAAGCTCGGCGCAGGCCCTCTTGGCTGCGGCTCGTTCGCTTTGACATTTTGACTTCAGTTCTGGCGCATCGATGCCTCGGAGACGCACATAGGTCGTTATCCGGTGATCGGGCCAAGGGTGTGCATCAACCAGAACTGTATCCCCGTCAATCACCCGAATGATTTCAGCGTTCACGGGTCCTTCAATCGCTGTCGAACCTGCCAGACAGGCTGGAGAATGAGCGAGGAAAAAAATCACAGCTAGAGCGCATAAGCGAAACATAATAGGAACATATTCCGCATCGATGTCAAATACAAGCGCGCTGCACCACTTCAGAAGTCAATTGCACGCCCCTTGATCTCCCAGTCACCAAAACGGGCGGGATCAGCGCCACCTCGACCACCGACTTCGGGTGGCAGGTCGAGTGGCTTCTCTCTGGCACGTCGCTCCTCCGCTTCAGCCAGGGCTCGCTGGGCAGCAGGTGACAATTCCTTCCGCTTTTCAA
This sequence comes from Peteryoungia desertarenae, assembly GCF_005860795.2. GTDB lineage: Bacteria > Pseudomonadota > Alphaproteobacteria > Rhizobiales > Rhizobiaceae > Allorhizobium > Allorhizobium desertarenae. The sequence goes on along the minus strand of NZ_CP058350.1, from coordinate 939,330 downwards.
CTTCTGCCGTTTCGACTTCACGATCTTCTGACATCGAAAAAGGCCTCATTCTTGCTGCGTCTAGTCGCGTCCATTGAAATTGGAGCATGCACTTTTTAAATCAATATCCGAAATCGGCAACGCTGAGTTTGCCGCGATTGGTTGTTCTCTCGATGGGGCAAGACATGAACCTTATGCGCACTGCAATGCTGCTGGCTTTCATGACGGCACTGTTCATGGGCGTCGGCTTCCTGATCGGAGGGCGTGGCGGGATGATGATCGCCTTGCTGATCGCGGCGGCAATGAACTTCTTTTCCTACTGGAACTCCGACAAGATGGTCCTGAAAGCGTACAGGGCCCAGGAAGTCGATGAGCGGAGTGCGCCGGAATTCTACAACATGGTCAAGGAGCTCGCTCAAAACGCAGCGCTTCCGATGCCAAAGGTCTATGTCTTCGATAATCCACAGCCCAATGCCTTTGCTACGGGCCGCAACCCCGAGAACTCCGCTGTTGCGGCATCTACCGGGCTCTTGCGTCGGCTTTCGCCCGAGGAGGTTGCCGGCGTCATGGCCCATGAGCTTGCGCATATTGAAAATCGAGACACCTTGACAATGACGCTGACGGCCACGCTCGCCGGGGCCATTTCCATGCTTTCCAACTTTGCCTTCCTCTTTTCTGCCGGGCGTGATGATCGCAACAATCCGCTGGGGTTTATTGGTGTCCTCGTCGCCATGATTGTTGCGCCGCTCGCTGCCATGCTCGTTCAAATGGCCATCAGCCGCACACGGGAATATGCAGCAGACCGCCGCGGAGCGGAGATCTGCGGTAATCCCCGCTGGCTCGCCTCCGCGCTGCAGAAAATTGCAGGTGATGCATCTCAGATCGAGAATGTCGCCGCGGAGCGTAATCCCGCCACTGCTCACATGTTCATCATCAATCCGTTGAACGGGCGCCGGATGGATAATCTGTTTTCAACGCATCCCGATACCCGTAACCGTATCGAAGCGCTGATGGGAATGACCGACATTGGCCCGGGGGTATCGACGCCTCGCGAACCGGCTGCTAAGGCAACGCGCAAGACGCGGTCGGTGCCCAATTCGGGATGGGGCCGTGGTGGCTCTGAAACGCCAAAGGGACCGTGGAATTGAATGATAAACCGGCTGCGGCCAAAGCCAGCAAATCGCAAGTTCGACACAAATCCGGTGGTCGTCCGGTAGGCTCGCAAAATCCCCACAAGCCGGGTCTCGACGCACGCTTCGCAGCGTCAAAGCTCTTGGCCGCAGTTGTCGAAAAGCGAACGTCTCTCGACGGAATGCTTGATCAGGACCATGGCAATCCCGCTTTTAAGGCGCTCAATGATGCTGATCGTGCTCTAGTGCGAGCAATTCTGCATAGCGCCCTGCGTTACCTGCCGCGCATAGATGCAATTGTCGATGAATTGCTCGATACGCCGCTTCCAGATGGCGCGAAATCACTGCAGCATCATTTGGTCGTTGGTGCAGCTCAGATTTTGTATCTGGATGTGCCAGACCATTCAGCCGTCGATCTTGCCGTAGAGCAAGCCAACAGAGACCCTCGAAATCGTCGCTTTGCGAAGCTGGTCAATGCGGTATTGCGACGTGTTTCGCGGGAGAAGAACGCCCTGCTGGCGCATTTCGACGGTGTTCCCTGCGTGCCCGAGTGGTTCTTTGATCGCCTCACGCAGGTCTACGGACGGGATCATGCGGAGGCAATTGCCCGCGCACAGCTTGAACCTGTAATGATTGACCTTACTGTCAAGTCAGACCCGGTCGGGTGGGCGGCGCGGCTTGGCGGCAGGGTACTTCCAACGGGCACTGTTAGGCTTGATCCTTTCAAGGGCGCAATACCTGCCCTTGAAGGCTTTGATGAGGGCGAATGGTGGGTGCAGGACGCAGCAGCAGCGATACCTGCGAAGCTTCTTGGTGACATAAGCGGGCTACGTGTCGCCGACCTCTGCTCCGCTCCCGGCGGCAAGACTGCGCAGCTGGTTTTGGCAGGTGCCAGTGTTGTTGCAATTGAGCAATCAGCCGCGAGACTGCGGCGTCTTCAGGCCAATCTTGATCGGTTGAAGATCCATGCCGAATGTCGTCTGGCAAATTTGCTCGATATTGACGACGCGGAGGGTTTCGATGCAATCCTTCTGGATGCCCCCTGTTCTTCGACCGGGACAACGCGGCGTCATCCTGACGTTTTCTGGACAAAAGGCCAGGCCGATATCGAAAAGCTTGCCAGCCTTCAGGAAAAATTGCTGCGACACGCACTGACACTTGTCAAACCCGGCGGACGGATTGTTTTCTCCAATTGCTCAATTGATCCGTCGGAAGGCGAGAGTGTCGTGGCACGCGTACTTGCCGATAATCCTCACATAGCGCGTGTGCCCATCTTGCCCTCAAACTGGCCCGGATTAGAAAAAGCCATCAATTCCTTGGGGGAATTCCGTTCCACATCAGCCATTTTCGACTGGGATGGTGGACTGGATGGGTTTTATGCTGCAGTGATGACTAAAGTTTAACCAAAAATTTAACATGATTGTCCGATTCTGAGCGTTGGGCGCGACTGCTGAACAGTCCGCGCCAAGGCGATAGGATGGTGCGTTCAGCAATAGGTATCTCCGGATTCTCAAGGGCTTGGAGCACGCAGCGAGAGCGGTTGCGATGCTTTTAGCCAGCTCTCCGGCGGGAAGGTTGATCTGGCGTCAGGAAGTAACATGCGTATTGCGGATCGCCGAAGACTTGTGGTCTTAAACCTCGCCGAAGTCTGGCGGCGTGGGCTATTGGCTCTTTCCTATCTGCGGCCCACAACGGTGCGCGGCTTTGGAGTCAACATCCAGCGACTTGTCGTAGCGCCGACCGATCTAAGGGCGGTCGACCCATTCATTGCCGAAGAGATTTGCGCGGGTCGGTTTCCGCTGGCTGGTCAAGTGGTCGAAGCCGGTGAGTCCAGTCCCTTTGTACTTGAGCTTCCATCTCGGCGTTATGCCTTACGGCTCCATGGTTTCAGTTGGCTTCGGCACATCAGGGCTGACAAATCTCCCCTCGCCTGCGCGCGCGCCCGTCGCATCGTCGATGACTGGATTGCGCTGCATGGTAGCCGCATCAATGGTGTCGCCTGGGAACCCGAAGTCATGGCACAACGAATCGTTGCCTGGCTATCGCACTCACCTATCGTTCTGCAGGACGCTGATGCCGGTTTCTACCGACGTTTCCTCGCCAGCTTGAGCCACCAGGCCGGACATTTGATGCGGATTGCACCTTATGTAGCGGATGGGTTGCCGAAACTGCAGGTTCGGATTGCCCTTGCTATGATGGCTATATCGACGGATGCCCCTAAAGCGGTCCGTCGCAGAGCAGATAGGCAATTGAACAAGGAAATCGAGCGTCAGATTCTGGCGGACGGGACGCATGTGTCTCGCAATCCACAAATCATGCTTGAACTGCTGTTTGATCTTTTGCCTCTCAGACAGACTTATATCAATCTCGGTCACGAGGTTCCCTCGAAACTGATCCCGGCGATTGACCGGATCTATCCCGCTGTGCGCTTCTTCAGGCACAGCAGCGGCGACATGGCGCTCTTCAACGGCGCGACATCGGCCCTTGCGACGGACCTGATGTCAGTCCTGCGTTATGATGAGACGGCAGGACAGCCGTTCAAGGCCTTGCCCCATGGCGAGTATCAACGGATGTCAGCCGGAGGCACCGTGCTTCTTGTGGACACGGGATGCCCTGCGCCCGGCTTCCTGTCTCGATCAGTCCATGCGGGTTGTTTGTCATTCGAGTTGTCTTCGGGGCGTAACAGGTTCATCATCAACTGTGGCTCGCCTCGTTATGCTGGCGAAAAATATCAACAAATGGCACGGGTAACCGCCGCCCACTCCACGGTTTGCGTGGGCGATGTGTCGTCTTGTCGCTTTTCAAAGTCGGCCTTCCTCGGTCCGATTGTGGCAGAAGGCGTTTCCCGCGTCACACTCGATCGCCAGACAGGCCCTGATGGAAGTGACAGGTTGATTGCTTCCCACAATGGTTATCTCCACCGCTTCGGTCTCATCCATGAGCGAGAAATCCGCCTGAACGAAGTGGGAAACAAGCTCGCCGGACGAGACCGACTCCTGTCAGCAGACTGCATCCCGGTCGAGACGTTCACATTCAGTGACGTGATTGCCCGTTTTCACGTACATCCGGCAATAGCATTGCAGCGGATAGATGAGCGATCAGTCAGGCTGCTGGCCTCTGATGGTGAAAGCTGGACATTCTCAACCCCTGCCGGCGGTCTGTCGATCCGCGAGGACGTGTTCTTCGCGGATGTTTCTGGAATCAGACAATCACAACAGATTGAGATGGTGTTTGGTGGACCGGAAATCCGCTGGTTTTTGACGCGTCATGCTTGAAGGGCTCGGCTACCCTTATCAAAGGTTTTCTATCGGTCAAACCTGTGCTAGGCGGCGGCATCGCGCCGCTGCCGGATTGTCCGGGCAAGGCGCCAGCCAGTCCGGAGCGTTAAGATGGCCGTTGCATCCAAAAAAATTCCCGCCCCCGATCTTGTCTCTGTGCAGACGGCGCTTTTGTCAGTCTCCGACAAGAGCGGTATCGTCGAGTTTGCAAAGGCGTTGCATGAGATGGGTGTCCGCCTCCTGTCTACCGGCGGAACGCACAAGGTGCTCGCTCAAGCCGGCTTGCCGGTAAAGGATGTTTCCGAAATCACTGGATTTCCTGAAATCATGGATGGGCGCGTCAAGACGCTCCATCCTCTTCTCCATGGCGGTCTGCTTGCCATTCGCGATGACGAAGAGCATGTGACGGCTATGAAGGCCCATGGCATTGAAGCCATCGATCTCGTTGTGATCAATCTCTATCCGTTCGAGGAAGTTCGGGCTGCAGGCGGAGACTATCCGACCACTGTCGAGAATATCGACATTGGTGGCCCCGCCATGATCCGTGCATCAGCAAAAAACCATGCCTATGTTACGGTGGTCACTGATGCCGCCGACTATCAGGAGGTCATTGCCGCCCTGTCCGAGAGCAAAGGCAAGACGCCATATGCGCTGCGCCAAAGACTGGCTGCCAAAGCCTATGCGCGGACGGCCGCTTATGATGCAGCCATATCCAACTGGTTCGCAGAGGCTCTTTCCCTTGACATGCCGCAGCATCGCGTCATTGGCGGCGTGCTGAAGGAGAAGATGCGCTATGGCGAAAACCCGCATCAAAGCGCTGGCTTCTATGTCAATGGCGACCAGCGCCCTGGTGTTGCAACAGCCACCCTGCTCCAAGGTAAGCAGCTTTCGTACAACAATATCAATGATACGGATGCTGCATTCGAACTGGTAGCCGAGTTTCCGCCTGAACAGGGGCCTGCCTGCGCGATCATAAAACACGCCAACCCCTGCGGTGTCGCAACCGGTTCGAGCCTTGTCGAAGCCTACAAGCGCGCGCTCGCCTGCGATTCGGTATCGGCATTCGGAGGTATCATCGCACTCAACCAGGTGCTCGATGCGGATACCGCTACTGAAATCGTGAAGCTTTTCACCGAGGTCATTATCGCACCGTCGGTGACGGAGGAAGCCAAGGCAATCATTGCTGCAAAGCCAAACCTGCGGCTGCTCACAACCGGTGCTCTGCCCGACCCGCGTGCGCCGGGTATCGTCGCAAAGACGGTGTCGGGCGGGCTTCTGGTTCAGTCGCGTGATAACCTGGTGGTTGAAGACCTTGATCTGAAGATCGTGACCAAGCGAGCGCCCACTCCGACCGAATTGGAAGACATGAAATTTGCGTTCAAGATCGCAAAGCACGTGAAGTCGAACGCGGTTATCTATGCGAAGAACGGTCAAACTGCGGGTATCGGTGCCGGACAGATGAGCCGGGTTGACTCGGCTCGGATTGCAGCCATGAAGGCCGAGGACGCAGCCAAGGCGCTTGGTTTGGCAGAGCCGCTGACCAAGGGTTCGGCGGTTGCCTCAGAAGCCTTTTATCCCTTTGCTGACGGTCTGCTAGCCGCAATTGCTGCCGGTGCCACTGCCGTCATCCAGCCGGGCGGGTCAATGCGCGACGAGGAAGTCATTGCTGCTGCCAATGAGCATGATGTTGCCATGGTCTTCACCGGGGTGCGCCATTTCCGCCATTAATACCTGCTGAAGGAAGCCAGCGAAAAGGCGTGCCCGAATGGCGCGCCTTTTCCTATTCATAAGGCGGCGGATTTCTCTTTTGCCGGATAAGGCGTTCCAATGAGCAGCAACAGCCCGCCGCCAAGAAAGACGATCATGCTCGCCATGCCAATCTGCGGAGATGCGGTCCAGGCCGTCAATACCGAGAAAGAGAGCGTGGCGAGAAAACTGGTTGCGCGACCCGACAAGGCGTAGAGGCCGAAGTAGCGTCCCGATTCGTCAATCGACACGCTCCGTGCCAGATAGGAGCGTGAGGATGCCTGAACCGGGCCGAAGGCGAGTCCAATCAACACTCCATAGACGATATAGGCTTTTTCTGCCGGTGTTGCGAAGAGCCCCTCCGTCGTCACGATAGGAAGGCTCATCAGCCCGAACAGCGTGTAGTCGGATCCGGTCGAGACGATACCAAGTGTCGCGGTCAGCAGCAGTAACAGCCCGATGATGATGACCGTCTTCGATCCAAGCGTCAGGTCAATCCGACCCGCAATCAGGCACCCGAAGATGGCGACGATGTTCAAGATGATCCCGTAAATGCCCATTTCCATGGTCGACCAACCGAACATGGCGGCAGCAAAGACACCGCCGAGGATCAGAATGCCATTGACCCCGTCCTGGTAGATCATGCGCGCAATCAGGAAGCGGAAAATCGAGGGACGGGTCTTTACTTCCGCCAGGGTGTTACGGATTTCCCGAAGGCCAGAACTGACGGCCGCGCCCAGAGCCTTGCCCTTGGCTGCATCCGGGGTGAACAAGAACATCGGCAAGATGAAGACAAGGTACCAGAGCGCAGAAATCGGGCCGGTGATACGGGCGTCTTCGCCCTGTTCAGGATCAAGGCCGAATAACGGGTCGATGCCGAGGATGGTCTTGCCCGTCTCCGGACTTCCGGCGACAAACAGAACGATCGAAATCAGCACGAGCATTCCTCCGAGATAACCTAACCCCCAGGCTATGTTGGAGACTCGACCGACATCCTGACTGTTGACCAGCCGGGGCATCATCGAATCGTTGAAGACGATCGAGAACTCAGCCGCGACTGTGGCAAGAATGAAAAGCGTCGCCACCCAGACCACCGGCGCGCCGGGTGCGGCTGTCCAGAGCAGTGACAAGCTGAGGATTTTCACCACCGCAAAGGCGGCGATCCAGGGTTTGCGCGATCCGGATTTGTCTGCGATCGACCCAAGGATCGGAGCAAGCACTGCGATGATGATGCCGGCAATCGTCGCCGTCGTGCTCCAGGCAGTCTGGGCTGCGACGCTATCACTCGTCATTCGGTTAACAAAATAGGGTCCGAAGATGAAGGTCGTCACCACGGTGAAGAAGGGCTGCGCCGCCCAGTCGAACATCATCCAACTGGCTACGCCCTTGTTGATCTGCCCATGCTTCACCGTTTCGCTGCCTATGACGTCGGCCATTCTGGTCCCCTCGACTGGTGTCGAGGGACAGTGTCATCTCGCCCTGTCTTGCGCAAGATCACCCAGGAGTCCTGCAGCAACTGCGGCCTTGGAAACGGTCATATCGCCGCTGTCGATCAAGGCTGCGAGTTCTGCACCAATGCGCTCAATGCGAACCCGATCACCCGTCATCCATACCTGGATTGGTTGCTTGCTGCCCGGATGGTTGGATAGGGCCGCACAAACAATTTCGCGTCGGGCGGCCCCGATACGGTCCAAGCTCCTCGCAAGTGCCAGACTGTCATAGTGATCCGTCGGCTGCAGGCGGCTGCTTGATTCCATGATTCGACCGATCTTGAAGACTTCCGAGGCTGCGAAAAAGCCTTCCATTGCCCGTGACAGGTTGACTTTTGTCCGGGCGGCAATCTGCAACACCTCAGGCAGAAGCAACAGACTTTGCAGCCCTATGATCTCGTTCGCCAGCTCATCTGGCGTTTCCTGCAGGATGAGATCGGCAATCTGCTGATCGTAATGCTGTTTCAGAGCTGGCGGAAGAGAATGCGCGAAGACCTGGTTGGCCGAGCGCGCTGCCGATTTCAGATGCGAGGTTGCCTGCGCTATTGCGCCATCAGCAAGTCCGGTTTCGACCAGTCGGCGGGCCATCGTGACATAGACTTCGCGAACCAGACTGTAGAGCTGGTTTTGTGTCTTGCCGGGTATCTTGTTGTCCAGATTATCGATTTTGTCCCAGAGTGAGACCAGTCCCAATGCATCCCTGGTGATCAGGGCAGCTTTGACAACAGAAGCGGGCTCGGCACCTGTTGCATCGCTGACTGATATAACAAAGCCGGGGCCACCCCGATTTATTGCATGATTGGCCAAAACGGTTGCAACAATCTCCCGTCTTAGACGGTGATTGGAGATATCTGTCGCAAAAACGCGGCGCATGCCCGCTGGGAAATAGGTGGCCAGAATGTTCTCACAATAGGGATCGTCGGGTAGTTCAGACTCCAGCAATTGGTCAAACAAGACGATCTTTGCATAGGAGAGCAGAACGCCGATCTCCGGTCTTGAAAGGCTCTTGCCAGACGCATAACGCTCTGCGACCGCCGCCGTTTCTGGGAGCGTCTCGACCTTGCGGTTCAACCGACCGAGCCCTTCCAGATAATCCATGAGCCGGCTCAATTCCTCACGATTGGCGCTGCCGCGCATCTCTGAAAGCGAAATTGCCAGAGATTGCAGGTAGTTGTTGCGCAAGACCAGTTCTGCGACTTGATCCGTCATCTCCGAAAGCAGCTTGTTGCGTTTTTCGCGCGTCAGCCGGTTATCGGTCATCGCTGATGAGAGCGCGATCTTGATATTGACCTCAAGGTCAGAAGAATTGACGCCGGCAGAGTTGTCGATTGCATCCGAGTTGATGCGTCCGCCCTGCAGAGCATAGGCGATCCGACCCTTCTGGGTCACACCCAGATTGGCCCCTTCACCAATGACCTTCGCGCCGACCTGCGTCGAATCAATTCGAATGGGATCATTGGCGCGGTCGCCCGCCTCCGCGTCAGTCTCGTTGGGGCTTCGGATATAGGTTCCGATACCGCCAAACCACAGAAGATCAACCGGTGCCTTCAGAATGGCGGACATAATGTCGAAGGGCGTTGCGGTTCGTGTTTCAAGACCAATCGCCGCTGCTGCCTCTGGTGTCAGAGTGACCGATTTCTCAGAGCGAGAGATAATCATGCCGCCCTTGGACAAGGTGTTGCGATCATAGTCCTGCCAACTCGAGCGCGGCAGGTTGAACATCCGTTTCCGCTCGGCGAAAGACGTTGCCGTGTCTGGATTGGGATCGATGAAGATGTCGCGGTGATCAAAAGCGGCAATCAGGCGAATCTTCTTTGACAGCAACATGCCGTTGCCGAAGACGTCACCCGACATGTCTCCGACACCGGCCACGGTGAAGGGCGTTGTCTGGATATCGATATCCATTTCTCGGAAGTGGCGTTTGACCGCCTCCCAGGCGCCTCTTGCAGTGATACCCATCTTCTTGTGGTCGTAGCCTGCCGAACCACCGGAAGCGAAGGCATCGTCGAGCCAGAAACCTTCCGCCTGGGCGAGACCATTGGCCGTATCGGAGAAAGTTGCCGTACCCTTGTCGGCGGCGACTACAAAATAGGGATCATCGACATCGTACCGGACGGTTTGCTCAGGTGCCACGATGTCATTCGAGACAATATTGTCCGTGATCGAAAGGAGCGTCCGGATGTAGGTCTTGTAAGCCTCTTTGCCGGCTGCAAACCAGACATCACGGTTGGTCGGGGGTGGCAATTGCTTGGGTAGGAAGCCACCCTTGGCGCCCACTGGAACAATGACCGCGTTCTTGACCTGTTGGGCTTTTACAAGGCCCAAGACCTCGGTCCGATAATCCTGCGCTCGGTCGGACCAGCGTAGCCCTCCTCGGGCAACTTTGCCAAAGCGCAGATGCACGCCCTCGACTTCCACACCGTAGACGAAGATTTCCCGGAAAGGCCGAGGTTCCGGCAGGCCTTCCAGTTGGAGCGGGTCAAATTTGAAAGCGAGCATGGGGTGGGGGCTTTCTATGGCCTCCCTCTGGAAATAATTGGTTCGAAGCGTTCCTTCGATCGTGTTGATGTAGCGCCGCAGAATGCGGTCTTCATCAAGGCTCGGGACGGTTGCCAGTTGCTGCTCGAGCGCCTCCTTGATTTCTAATGTCCTGCGCGCTCTCACTTTCTCGCCGAGATCTGGATCGAAGCGGTGGTGAAACAGGGAAAATAGGTCACGCGCAATAGCGGCGTGTTTGCTCAATGTTTCAGCAATGTAGCTGGGTGAATAGACGAAGCCAGCTTGCCGCAGATAGGCGGCATAGGCTCGAAGAACCGAGACTTCCCTAGCCTTCAGACCTGAAGTCAGGATCAACCTGTTAAAGGAGTCGTTATCGAAACGGCCTGTGAAGGTGGACAGGAAGCCTTCTTCGAGGAGTTGTCCGTGCTTGGTGAGATCGAAATCCTGCGGAGTCTTGATCTCCAGTTCCATATCATGAAGGACGATCAGCTTTTCGATTCCCGAGCCAAGGCGGGTATCAATGTCGAAGGTGCGTTCGCTGATGACACCAAAGCCTAGATTCTCAAGGAGAGGCACACGTCTCGATAGTGGGAGATGATGGTCGGCCTGGAATATCTTGAGGAAAAGGGTGTTTCCCTTTTCTGTCTCGACCTGACGGAAAGCGATAGACAGGGGTTGTCCTTCGAGGCAGGCCTTGATGTGACGCAGGTCAGCAACGGCTTCTTCAGGTGTAAACGCTTCCTGAAATGCCTGACTTACATCCAGTTCGGGCGCGCCTGGACCCGCGAGCGAGGTGTAACGATCTGTCCAGCGGGCCGTAATCTCGCGAACGGCTTCCTCCAGTTTAGCCTGTGCGATCCGCGGTGTTTTGCCGCCTGCTCGCCCGATAATGATGTGAACACGGGCAACGCCGCCTTCCGGAAAGGCTGGATAATAGGCCGAGACGTGACCGTCATAGACCGTCTTGAAAAAGATTCCGATCTTTTCACGCACATGAGAATTGTAGTCTTCGCGCGGCACATAGACGATCAGTGAAACGAAACGGTCGAATTGATCGATGCGTGGCAGAACCCGGACGCGGGGACGCTCCGACAGGTCGTTGATCTGCTCGCAAAAGCGGGCTAGCAGTTCGATGTCGATCTGGAATAGATCGTCGCGCGGATAGCCTTCGAGTGTATTCTGCAGCATACGGCCCGAATGACTCTTGGGATCGAAATCGAAGTGATCGATCACTTTTGCCACTTTGGCCCGCAACAGCGGGATCTGGCTCACCGAACGTGTATAGGCGGTGGAGGTGAAGAGACCGACGATCCGCAGTTCACCGATCACCTTGCCGTTCTCGTCGAAGCGCTTGATCCCGACATAGTCCATGTAGGCGCGGCGATGCACCACCGATTTGACGTTGGCCTTGGTGACGATCAGGAAATCCGGCCCTTGGAGAAATGCCAGGATCTCCGGCGTTGTCGTGACCTGGTTCTTCCCCTGGCGGAGCACCAGGACATCTGGATCGGAGAGTATTCCCAGGCCACTGCCCTTGCCACGCTCCACAGTAGCCGCGGCGCCTTCGCCGGAATAGACGTATTCCCGCATACCGAGGAAGGTGAAATTGTCGTTCCGGAGCCATTGCAGAAATGCCAGGGCTTCGTCCTTGTCGCTCCCGCGCCTTTGAGTGGGCGCATTGGCCAATTGTGCAACCGCCGAATCCAGCAGTGAAAGCATTGGCTTCCAGTCACTGGCAGCCATCTCCACTTGTCGCAGCACGAACTGAAGCCGGGTCACCAGAGCGTCACATTGTTCTTCTGTCAGCGGGGCCAGATGGAGCTGTATATAGCTAACCTTGGCATGACCGGCCCTTTCAGTTTCAGGCGTGGCGTGGCCGATCACTTTTCCCTCGCTCAGCGCCAGGATCGGATGTACGGCCATATAGATGTCGCGATAGGCGCTCGTGACCTCGCCCATGACGGAGTCATAAAGGAAAGGCTTGTTCTCATCGACAATGGAGAGAACGCTGACGGCCGTATCATCCGGCGTGACGCCAGCAATGGTTTCCACTCGCACTCGGGGGAAGGGCTGACCTGATTCTTGAAGATCCTCCGTGGCCCTCAGCGTCGCATGGGCCAGCATTTCCGGCGTGTAACGCTCAAGATCATCATTGCTTGCCCGTCCAAAGATGATACCAGCATCAATCACTGAGCTTTTCAAAGCTGATCCGATGCGCCTGGCCTCCTCTACCTGCTGTTCGCGTTTCGATTTGCGGGTTCCGGCCATTTGCGTGATCCTCCAGCCTGATCTGATCGGCATCACATCTATGAGAAAATGTTTTGCCAAAATGTGTATTAACCGCTTTCGTCAGGAAAAATCGTCAAATCTGTCGATTTAGAGACAAAAAATCAGCAAAGACCCGCCAGATCGACAGGGTCTGGCACCTAAATCGATGAAAAGTAGACCGGAACGCAAAAGATGCAAGACAAATCCAGACCGAGTATCATCGTCATTTCAAGCCACGTCGTTCGCGGTGCAGTCGGAAATCGTGCTGCAGTCTTTGCGCTCGAATCGCTTGGCTATCCAGTCTGGGCACTTCCGACGGTCATCTTACCATGGCATCCCGGTCACGGGGCTTCAACGCGGCTTGCGTTTGCCGATTCAGATTTTGAGCGCGCCGTCGATGATCTCATCCGGGCCCCATGGCTTGGGGAGGTCAAAGCAGTTCTAACCGGCTACTTTGGAAGTTCGAACCAACCGAGAGCAGTATCGAAACTGATCCGCATACTCCGGGAGAAAAACCCCGATTTTCTCTATGTTTGCGATCCCGTCATGGGCGATGTTGGCGGCCTTTATGTTCCGGAGGCGACCGCCACTGCAATCCGTGACGAGCTTTTGCCGCTCGCTTCGATAGCAACACCCAATCGCTATGAGCTCCAGTGGTTGGCAGGAGCACCGCTTGAATCGAATGCGGCGATTATCGACGCGTCGCTCTCTTTGGGACCAAGCCGCATTTTGGTCACGTCGGCCATTCCCATGATGGCCGGTGGTACAGGGAATCTGCTCCTGAGCGGGCGCTCGGCCTTGCTTGCCGAGCACCGCTTGATTGACAATCCGCCGAACGGTCTTGGCGACCTGCTTTCAGCTCTGTTTACAGCGCGCATTCTCGAAGGGCTGGAGGAAGAACGCGCCTTGCAGCTTGCTACGGCGAGTGTCTTCGAGATCCTCGCAAGGACTGCAAAACGTGGCGGTGATGAGCTTGCCTTGGCAACCGATGCATCAAGCCTATCAACACCCATGGCACTCGTACAAATACGTCGGCTCATGCATCCTTCGTACCGCCCGGGCGGGTCCTAAAGCAGAAAGTTGGATGTCTGGATTCTGACCTCCACCTTCCGCAGTTGCCAGACTCTTCGATGCGCTGTAAGCGAGTGGGATGCTCCATCTTCCCGAAAATTTGATCGACGGTTATCGAAATTTTATGAGTGGTCGTTATGACGACGCGCGTGACCGTTATCGAATGCTTGCCGAGCAAGGGCAGAAGCCGCAGACGCTGGTGATTGCCTGCTGCGATTCCCGCGTCGCCCCAGAAATGATATTCGACGCAGGACCGGGCGAACTGTTCGTCGTTCGAAATGTTGCGAATATGGTTCCGCCCTATGAGCCGGACGGTCAATTCCATGCCACATCCGCGGCCCTGGAATTTGCAGTACAGGCGTTGCGGGTCAGGGACATCATCGTCATGGGACATGGTCGCTGCGGAGGGATCAGGGCCGCGCTTGATCAGAGCGCCGCACCACTGTCGCCCGGAGATTTCATCGGTAAGTGGATGGGACTGGTCGCCCCTGCCGCGGAGCAGGTTCAGACTGACACCAGCATCAGCCCTTCCGACCGTCAGACGGCACTTGAGCGCATATCAATTCGAAACTCGATAGCCAATCTGCGGACCTTTCCCTGTGTCGCCGAATTGGAGCGCAGGGGGAAGATACAGGTCCACGGCACCTGGTTCGACATCAGCAATGGCGAACTCTGGATCATGAATCCGCATTCACTCGAGTTCGAGCTGATGCAGCGCTAAGGCCGCGTTGTTCGACCTAATCGAACGAAGAGACCTTCAGCCAAGAACGATACGACGCCTTACTGGCCATCGATCCTTGCCGCTATGTAAGCAATTGCCTGCTGATAAACGCCGGCTGCATTCCAGCCCTTGATTGCCTCAAAATTCGGTTCGCCCGGCTGATAGCCAGCACCCGGTCGCCATCCGTGACCCCGAAGGAAGTTCGCGGTCGACGCCAATGCGTCCGCTCGCGAGCGAACCATGTCGACATGTCCGTCACCATCGCCGTCGACGCCATAAAGGATCACGTTGCGTGGCAGGAATTGCGTCTGACCAATCTCGCCGTGCGCTGCTCCCTTGGCATTGACGTCGAGATCGCCTCGCTCAACCAGCTCCAACGCGGCGTAGAACTGTTCTGTGAAAAACTCACTCCGGCGGCAATCGAAAGCAAGTGTTGCCACTGCCGAAAGCGTATGTTCCTTTCCGAGAAAAGAACCGAAGCCCGTCTCCATGCCCCAGATTGCAATCAACGGGCCAGCCGGTACGCCGTAACGCTTCTCCAATCGTGAGAAAAGCGCAGCATTGTTTTGCTTCATGGTCTTGCCGCGATTGATAATCGTCTGGCCACCACGCTTCTGCATGAATTCGTCGAAGGAGAGTCTGAAACTACGCTGACCGCGGTCCGCCTTGATTGTGCTATTGCTATAGGACACGGTGGAAAATACCCGATCAAGCGTCCTCTTGTTGACGCCGCGTTCGACCGCTTCCTGCTTGAAGCGAGCTGCCCACTGATCAAATCCGGCAGACGTGTTGCTGCATTCGACTGCAGCAGCGGTGGTCGGAACAATGGTGAGCGCGGTCAAGGATATCAGAGCTGCCGACAAGGCAAGGGTAAGTCTCATAAGGACCTCTTAGATTAGCACTTGTTTGATTTCTTCGACATTGGCAGCGAATTGCGGAACTGTCACGCCGTCCAAGCGCGACACGCTCACCGAACGACTGAAACACGTTCACAATTTGATGAACTGTGCGCTCCCGTGCCCTTAATCACCGAAAGCGCACAGCGCCGGGTTTTTTAGGCTGACTTGGGGCTGAGAAGACCGCGGTTGACAAGCAGCTCGGCGATCTGAATAGCGTTCAGGGCAGCACCCTTGCGCAGATTGTCAGACACAACCCACATATTCAGCCCGTTCTCGACAGTGGCGTCCTCACGAATGCGCGAAATATAGGTCGCATCTTCGCCAGCACACTCGACTGGGGTGACGTAGCCACCATTTTCGCGTTTGTCGATGACGAGGCAGCCGGGCGCCTCGCGCAGAATGTCGCGAGCTTGGTCGGCGGTGATCTCGTTTTCAAATTCGATATTGACGGATTCCGAGTGACCGATGAAAACCGGAACGCGCACGGCGGTGCAGGTCACCTTGATCTTCGGATCCAGCATCTTCTTGGTCTCTGCCAGAACCTTCCACTCTTCCTTCGTGTATCCGTCTTCCATGAAGCTGTCGATGTGCGGTATCACGTTGAAGGCAATCCGCTTCGTGAACTTCTTGGCCTCGATCGGATCGGCAACGAAGACGGCGCGTGTCTGGCTAAAGAGCTCGTCCATGCCTTCTTTGCCAGCTCCAGAGACCGACTGATAGGTGGAGACAACAACTCTCTTGATCTTTGCAAAGTCGTGCAGCGGCTTCAGTGCCACAACCAATTGTGCCGTCGAGCAATTGGGGTTGGCGATGATGTTGCGCTTCTTGAAGTCGACAACAGCGTCCGGGTTCACTTCCGGAACGATCAGGGGAACGTCCTGATCATAGCGCCAGGCCGACGAGTTATCGATGACGACGCATCCCTGGGCACCAATCTTAGGCGACCACTTTTGTGACACCGTCCCCCCAGCCGACATCAGGCAGATATCGGTGTCGGAGAAATCATAGTTCTCCAGGTTCTGCACCTTCAGCACCTTGTCTCCAAAAGAGACTTCGGTGCCTTGCGACCGTGCGGAGGCCAAAGCCACGACTTCGCTTGCGGGGAAGCCACGCTCGGACAGAATGTTCAGCATTTCGCGTCCGACATTGCCGGTTGCGCCTGCCACTGCAATCTTGAAACCCATTTCAAAGCTCTCTTTCTGTCTCTCCGCGTATTGGTGAGGAGGAAGTTTCGCGCCGAGCGCGCGCCTTCCTTATCCCCGACCGTGCCGGGGAGAGAGCGGTGGCCGGAGACGTCAAACGGTTTTCGTCGTCGTTTTGGCCTTGGTCGTGATCGAGAGGAAATTGCATGCGGCGCCAATGGCGCTTTGCCATTGGTTACCTCTTCTCGCAGAGTTTAGCTCGCAGGAATGCATCGGTAGGTTTCCTCTTCGGATGCGAGGTATTATAAGGTTTTCGCCTTGAGTCAAGCGCTAGACGGCTCGACAGTCCAACACGGTTCTCAAGGCTTGCAGCGAATACACATTGATGTTTGCACCAGCCTCAAACTCTACATTGGACGACTATGAATTTTCAGATCAGAACTGCCCGCGTTGAGGACTTTGCCGCGATTACGAGGATCTATGAAGAGGCGGTCCTGCATGGAACGGCAAGCTATGAGCTTGTGCCGCCCAGCGAGCAAGAGATGATTACTCGCTGGAAGTCGATTTCCGAGGCACGCTATCCCTATCTTGTCGCTGACGGACACGATCATCGGATCCTGGGTTATGCCTATGCCTCTGCATTCAGAACGCGACCGGCATACCGCTGGCTTGCGGAAGATTCGGTCTATCTCGACCCATCTGCTCGGGGACAGGGCGTGGGCACGGCGCTTCTGGAAGCCCTGATCGATCAGTGTGAGAAAAGCGGCTATCGCCAGATGATTGCCGCTGTTGGCGGGGCGAGCGAAGCTTCGATAAAGCTCCACGCCAGATGTGGTTTCGAACTGGCTGGACGCCTCAGGGCGACGGGCTTCAAGCATGGTATCTGGCTCGACACAGTCTTGATGCAACGCCCGCTTGGTCCGGGCTGCACCACTGATCCGGATTTGGTCTTTTGATCCCGATCGGAGGATTCTGACTAGTCGAGAAGCTTCAGCTTCCTGTCAAAGACTTTAAGAACCTGACGGAGGTCATGGCCGCGCTTGAGTATCCGTCCATCCGATCCCACCACCGAGAAGGCTCCCTGCTTGGCGGCCAGCTTCGGATTTTTTTCGATGCGGTAGAGCGGAAACTCGCCTGATCGCTTGAAGACCGAGAACACAGCCTTGTCGCGAAGATGATCGATGGCATAGTCGCGCCATTCCCCCTCGCCGACCATGCGACCGTAAATCCACAATATCGCATCGAGCTCGCGGCGATGGAACGTCACCGGCAAGGGATCGAGCGACCGGCGATAGTCATTCAGATCTACGACGGTTCCAGGTTTATGTTCCACGGCTTCATGGCTGGGCCGCGTCCCCTCTGGCTGGTCGGTCATGCCGGCTCCTCACGTCTCGATTCACGACGGCTGTATGACAGTGTGCAGCAAGGTGATGAAATTGCAAGCGCCTGACCGGAACTGTCTGTCCGGTCGCGACATGCGCCGTCAGCCCTTGTTTCTGTTGCGGAGTTCGAATTCCTTGAGCAGAAGCTCTCGCAGACGGATGGCAATCGGCGTCATCCGTTTGCTCGAGAAGCTGATCAGATGATAGGGCATGACCGTCATCTCGACATCGACCTTCAAGGTACAAAGACCTGCCGTCCTTGTCTGACGGCACAAGAGGTCTGCGACCTCTCGCGACATCGGGGCGATCGCGTTGGATGAGGCTAGCATTGCAATCATCACCAACAAGGACGTCGTGTTCACGATATTGGCCGGAATAGGCGTGCCCTGTTCGATGAACACGCTTTCCACGGCCAGACGCAGTGGCGATCCGGGTGCCTGCATGACCCAGGGAAAATGTGTCATGTGGGACAAATGGACGTTGTCTACATTCACCAGAGGATGAGTCTGGTGTACGACAATGTCGACGTCCTCGGTGAAGGCATTGTCCACCCGAAATTGTCTGGGATCCATGCTGGCGGGAACGCGGCCAAGGACAAAATCGAGGTGACCGGCGATCAGATCATGAACAAGTTTGAGGCTCGGCGCGACGTCGACATGAACATCCGCGCCTGGCGCTTCATCCTTCAAGCTCTGGATGGCGGGCACGACGTAACCAACCGCTGCACCGGTGACCGCACCGACGCGAACGGTACCTGTCATACCCCGGCGGATTGCATCAACCTCACGGGCTGCTTCATGGATTTCCTCAAGCAGATTTTGAGCCCGTCGAGCAAGCGCTAAGCCAACAGGTGTCGGCTCCATGCCTTTGGGTGTCCTGTTGAAGACTGCTGTCCCGACATAACGCTCAATCTCGCCCAGCATGCGAGAGGCCGCCGGTTGAGTGAGGGCGAGCGCCTGGGCAGCAAGACTGAGTTGCCCCAGTTCTGCGATGGAACGGATCAGACTGAAATGTTTCGGCTGGAGCCGATGAACCATGTTTTCGGACATGATCCATATATCACTTGTGATATGCAGCAAGTCAAATTATTCATTTGATCGCTATACAGGGCAAGTTAAGACTCCCGCCAAGAGCAGGGGCTGCCATGCAACTCCGGTTCTTTTCTCGCAGGTACCAGGCGGACCCTGGTCCTGCACGGTATGACCAGGGAGGGTTACCATGAAGAAACTTGGCGCCCTGATTGCGTCCGTCGCAATCAGCATCGCATCCTTTACGTCCGTTTCCTTTGCACAGGATAAGGGAATTGTTGGCATCTCGATGCCGACAAAGACCTCGACGCGCTGGATTTCAGACGGCGAAACAATGGAGAAACTGTTCACGGAAGCCGGCTACGCACCGGACCTGCAGTTCGCCGATGACGACATTCCGAACCAGTTGGCTCAGATTGAGAATATGGTGACGAAGGGCGCCAAGGTTCTGGTCATCGCCGCCATCGACGGCACGACCTTGTCTGACATTCTTCAGCGCGCCTCGGAGTCCGGTGTCAAGGTGATTGCCTATGACCGCCTGATCCGCGACTCTGGAAATGTCGACTACTATGCAACTTTCGACAATTTCCAGGTCGGCGTTCTTCAGGCCGAGAGCCTCGTAGCCGGCCTCAAGGAACGCTTTGGCGATGTGAAGCCATGGAATGTGGAACTCTTCGGTGGATCCCCGGACGACAACAATGCCTTCTTCTTTTATGATGGGGCCATGTCCGTGCTGCAGCCGATGATTGACAGCGGCGAGATCGTGATCAAGTCCGGCCAGATGGGTATGGATCGGGTCGGTACGCTCCGCTGGGATGGGACTGTCGCTCAGGCGCGCATGGAAAACTTGTTGTCCTCTACCTACACAGAAGAAAAACTTCATGGTGCCCTGTCGCCTTATGATGGTCTGTCTATCGGTATCCTTTCGGCCTTGAAGGGCGTCGGCTACGGTTCAGGCGACATGAAAATGCCGATCGTGACCGGTCAGGATGCCGAACTGCCCTCGATCAAGTCCATGCTTGCCGATGAGCAATACTCGACCGTTTTCAAGGACACTCGTGAACTGGCAAAGGTTGCCGTATCGATGGTGGAAGCCGTCATGGGTGGCGCCGAGCCGGAAATCAACGACAACAAGACCTATGACAACGGTGTGAAGGTCGTTCCGTCCTACCTCCTGAAGCCAGTTGCGCTCGACAAGTCGAACGCCAAGGAAGTTCTGGTCAACTCCGGCTATTACACGGCCGAGCAAATCGACAACTAAGATCGTAAAGTCAATGGGCCCGCAGTCCATGCGGGCCCCTCTTGTTTGCTCTGGATCCTTCACGACACTTGCGCAAGAGCCCGCAAGCGCTCTGGAATACCTTTATGAACAATATCATTCTCGAGATGCGCGGCATCACCAAGACGTTTCCCGGGGTGAAGGCTCTGGACGACGTCAGCTTCAAAGTCCGCGAAGGCGAAATCCACGCTCTGGTTGGGGAGAACGGTGCTGGCAAATCGACGCTGATGAAAGTGCTCAGCGGAGTTTATCCTGCTGGCAGCTACACCGGTGAAATCCACTTTGACGGCAAGGTGCGTCGCTTCAGCACGATTTCAGACAGCGAAGAACTTGGCATTATCATCATCCACCAGGAACTGGCACTCGTCCCTCTGCTGTCGATCGCCGAAAACATCTTCCTCGGCAACGAGATCGCCTCAAAGGGGGTTATCGATTGGCCGCGCACCTTTGCGCGGACTCAGGAACTCCTGGCGAAGGTTGGGTTGAAGGATTCGCCCTCCACGAGGGTCACCGACATCGGTGTCGGCAAGCAGCAGCTTGTGGAAATTGCCAAAGCCCTTTCCAAAAAAGTCCGTCTCCTGATCCTCGATGAGCCGACAGCCTCGCTCAACGAAACGGATTCTGATGCGCTCCTGAACCTTTTGATGGAATTTCGCCGCCATGGCATGACCTCCATCATCATTTCTCACAAGCTCAATGAAATTCGGAAAGTGGCGGATCAGATCACCATTCTTCGCGATGGCGGTGCGGTCGAGACGCTGGACTGTCATACCGAGGAGATCTCCGAAGACCGGATCATCAAGGGCATGGTCGGGCGTGATATGGAGGACCGCTATCCGCCGCGCGTTCCCGATATCGGAGAAACCCTTCTCGAGGTGAAGAACTGGAACGTTTATCACCAGAACCACCGGGACCGGAAGTTTCTGCATGATGTGAGCTTTTCGGTTCGCGCAGGCGAAGTGGTCGGCATCGCCGGACTGATGGGTGCCGGTCGCACGGAAACAGCCATGAGCATCTTTGGTCGATCCTGGGGTCACAGGATATCGGGCGAAGTGATGATGCATGGCAAGCCTGTTGACGTCAGTACCATACCGAAAGCCATCAAGGCGGGTCTTGCCTATGTCACCGAAGACCGGAAGCATCTGGGTCTTGTCCTGAACAACAACATCAAGGACAACACGACACTGGCGAATCTGCCCGATGTTTCCAGCAAGGGGATCATCGACGAGCGTCGGGAGGCTGCCGTTTCCTCCGACTACCGGAACAAGCTCAGGATCCGCTCCCATTCGATCTATCAGGAAGCGGTCAATCTATCCGGTGGCAATCAGCAGAAGGTTGTCCTCTCCAAATGGCTCTTCACCAATCCTGAAGTGCTGATCCTGGATGAACCGACGCGCGGCATCGATGTTGGCGCGAAGTTCGAAATCTACACCATCATCAACCAACTCGCAGCCGAAGGGAAAGGCATCCTGATGATCTCGTCAGAAATGCCTGAGCTTCTTGGAACCTGCGATCGCATTTATGTCATGAACGAGGGGCGCATGGTGGCAGAGCTGTCCAAACAAGAGGCAAGCCAGGAATCCATCATGCGCGCCATCATGCGTTCTGGGGAGAAAAGCTAATGGCCACCGACACGAGACCCCAAGCCCCGAATGTCTCTGTGGGCGATTATCTTCGCAAGAATATACGGGAATACGGACTGCTGCTGGCGCTGGTCGTCATCATGCTGCTCTTCCAGTTCCTGACCGACGGGGTGTTGTTCCGACCGGTCAATATCACCAACCTCGTCTTGCAGAACTCTTTCATCGTCATCATGGCGCTGGGCATGCTGCTTATCATCGTGGCGGGTCATATCGATTTGTCCGTTGGTTCCATCGTCGCGTTCATCGGCGGTGTGGCGGCCATCATGCTTGTCCGATGGGACTGGTCACCGGTCGTGGTCGTACCGCTCTGCATCCTGATCGGTGCTGCCATGGGCGCCGCCCAAGGCTACTGGGTCGCCTATCAGAAGATACCATCCTTCATCGTGACGCTTGCCGGCATGCTTGTTTTTCGCGGGATGACCTATGTCATTCTTGAAGGACGCCCAATTGGTCCTTTCCCCAGGGAATTCCAGCTTCTCTCAACCGGCTTCATTCCTGATTTCCTGTCCTTCACCGATCCGGCGACGAGCGAAATCAAGAATTATGTGGCACTGATTGCGGTCCTCGCCCTTGTGGCCTTTGCGATCTACACGGGCATGCGCAACCGGCGACTGAATGATGAGCATGGTACGGAGAATGAGCCCTTCGTCTTCTTTGCTGTTCAGATGGCAATCATCAGCATTGTCGCGGTCTTTCTGGGCTATCAGCTCGCGACCTATCGCGGTCTGCCGAATGTCCTCGTCATCATGGCGGTCCTGATTGCCATCTATGCCTTCGTCACGACACGGACCACCATCGGTCGGCGCATCTATGCGCTTGGTGGTAACGAGAAGGCGGCCAAGCTTTCAGGTATCAATACCGAGCGACTGACGTTCTACGCCTTCGTCAACATGGGTGCGCTCGCCGCCCTCGCCGGAATGATCATTGCGGCGCGTCTCAACTCGGCGACCCCGAAGGCGGGTGTGGGCTTCGAGCTCGATGTGATCGCAGCCTGCTTCATTGGCGGGGCCTCTGCGTCAGGTGGTGTTGGCAAGATCACCGGTGCCGTCATCGGCGCCTTTATCATGGGTGTCATGAACAATGGCATGTCAATCATGGGCATCGGTATCGACTACCAGCAGCTGATCAAGGGTCTCGTGCTTCTGGCTGCCGTCTATTTCGATGTCTATAACAAGAACAAAGCAGTCTGAGGTCCGCCACATGTTTCTATCGCAACTGAAATCCGGCGGCGTCATATGCCGTGAAGGCGACGTGGCTCGTTTGGTGATCGGTTTTCAAACGACTTATGAGCTTGCAAAGGCCGCGATCGCGGCAAGGACGAGCCTTGCTCAACTGGTTGTCCGTCAGGGATATGGTGAGAGTGTCGATCTCCTGGCGCTTGCGGCAGAGAACAAGCTGGATTGCCCGGTGCGTCATCCGGATCCGGCCCATATGTATCTGACGGGAACGGGCCTCACACATACCGGCTCGGCATCGGCACGTGACAGCATGCATGCCGACACTGCCGGCATGAGCGACAGCATGAAGATGTTCCGCATGGGTATCGAGGGTGGGAAGCCACAACCCGGGGAAACGGGTGTTCAGCCGGAATGGTTCTACAAGGGCAACGGCTTCAATGCGATCGCACCAGGTTCTGATCTGGTCTCCCCGTCATTTGCACTTGACGGCGGCGAAGAACCCGAAATGGCGGGCTTCTACATCATTGGTGATGATGGAGCTGCCTATCGCCTTGGCTTTTCGGTTGCCAACGAGTTTTCCGACCACGTGACCGAAAAGATCAACTACCTCTATCTCGCCCACTCCAAGCTGCGACCTGCATCCTTCGGGCCAGAACTGCGCGTCGGGCCTTTGCCAGAAAGTGTGGAGGGGACTTCCCGAATCCTCCGCAACGGCACCGTCGTATGGCAAAAGCCCTTCCTTTCCGGGGAGGCGAACATGTCCCACTCGATTGCAAACTTGGAATATCACCATTTTAAGTACGCTTTGTTCTGCCTGCCGGGCGACCTGCATGTGCATATGTATGGTACCGCAACGCTTTCTTGCGCTGACGGATTCCAGACGTTAGAGGGCGATATCTTTGAAATTGAAGCCCCACAATTGGGTCTACCGCTTCGCAACAGGCTCGCGCAGGCTCCGCGCGAAGCCGTTGTCGTCAACATGCTGTGAGACCAGCGCGAACACATTTGATCGCGCACTCACCAAACAACACAGAGAAAGATCATGACAGACTTCAAACCGGCGGCCTGGCCGCGTAAACTCAGATCGCAGGAGTGGTTCGGCGGGACCGGGCGAGACGCCATCTATCACCGTGGCTGGATGAAGAATCAGGGATTTCCCGCAGATCTCTTTGATGGGCGCCCGGTGATCGGCATCATCAATACATGGTCCGAACTGACGCCCTGTAACGCTCATCTGCGCGATCTTGCCGAACGCGTGAAGAATGGTGTCTGGGAAGCCGGTGGCTTCCCCGTCGAAGTTCCCGTCTTCTCGGTCTCGGAATCGGCTCTTCGTCCCACTGCCATGATGTTCCGCAACCTCGGTGCAATGGATGTCGAAGAAGCCATTCGCGGCAAGCCGATTGACGGTGTTGTCCTCCTTGTCGGTTGTGACAAGACGACTCCCTCGCTGCTGATGGGTGCTGCATCCTGCGACCTGCCGGCCATCATGGTTTCCGGCGGTCCGATGCTGAACGGTTATTTCCGCGGCGAGCGCGTCGGTTCGGGAACGCATCTTTGGAAGTTTTCCGAAGCTGTCAAGGCGGGCGAAATGTCGCCTGAAGAATTTGTCGAGGCCGAAGCGAGCATGTCCCGCTCACCGGGTTCCTGCAATACGATGGGAACGGCATCGACGATGGCCTCGATGGTGGAGGCCATGGGCATGGCGCTCTCCGGCAATGCAGCGATCCCCGCCGTCGACAGCCGCCGTCGTGTGATGGCGCAGTTGACCGGTCGACGCATCGTCCAGATGGTCAAGGACGACCTGAAGCCCTCAGATATTCTGACCAAGAAAGCATTTGAAAACGCCATTCGCACAAATGGTGCGATTGGGGGCTCTACCAATGCTGTGGTCCATCTGCTTGCAATCGCCGGTCGTGTTGGAATTGATCTGACGCTCGATGACTGGGACCGTTGCGGACGCGGGGTGCCGACGATCGTTAACCTGATGCCATCAGGCAAGTACCTGATGGAGGAATTCTTCTATGCCGGTGGTCTTCCCGTGGTCCTCAAGCAGCTTGGGGATGCCGGTCTCCTGCATAAGGATACGCTCACCGTCTCGGGTGGAAGCCTCTGGGATGAAGTCAAGAATGTCCGCAACTGGAATGAGGATGTCATTCGTCCGGTGGATAATGCACTGACCCCTCACGGCGGCATTGCCGTCCTGAAGGGTAATCTTGCACCGAAGGGCTGCGTCCTGAAGCCCTCTGCGGCATCGAAGCATCTCATGAAGCATCGCGGTCGGGCTGTCGTCTTCGAGGATATCGACGACTACAAGGCGCGGATTAATGACGAGGCGCTTGATATCGACGAAACCTGCGTCATGGTGATGAAGTATTGCGGGCCGCGTGGTTACCCTGGCATGGCCGAAGTCGGAAACATGGGCCTGCCGCCCAAGGTCCTGCGAAAGGGGATCACGGACATGGTTCGTATTTCCGATGCCCGTATGTCCGGCACGGCCTACGGTACCGTGCTTCTGCACACGTCTCCCGAGGCTGCGAGGGGCGGTCCTTTGGCAATTGTCCGGAACGGCGATTTCATCGAGATCGACGTTGAAGCCCGCAAGGTTCATCTCGACATTTCCGATGAAGAAATGCAGCGCCGTCTTGCGGCCTGGAGACCTGCCGTTGAGCCCCCGTCGGGTGGCTATGCGCTTCTCTACCACAATCATGTCGAAGGTGCGGACACCGGCGCAGACTTCGACTTCCTCAAAGGATGTCGCGGGGCCGCTGTTGGCCGCGAGTCTCACTGAGCGAGGTTGACCATGTCCAAGCCTGTCAAACTGGCCCTGGTCGGGATCGGGAAAATTGCCCGCGACCAGCATATTCCCTCGATTGCGGGCGATGACCGTTTCGAGCTTGCGGCGGCTGTGAGCCGTAACGGTCGCGTAGATGATGTTGAGAATTACGGAGACTTTGATGTCTTCCTCAGAGATTGTCCTGACGTTCAGGCCGTCTCCCTCTGCACACCGCCGGAGGTTCGCTTTGACATGGCGCGCAAGGCTATTGCTGCCGGTCGCGATGTTCTTCTGGAAAAGCCGCCGGCAACCACGCTTGGTGAAGCCAAGGCTCTGGCTGACGCTGCGGCTCGGGCCGGCGTTGTCCTGTTTGCAACCTGGCATTCCCGTTTTGCACTCGGAGTGGTGCCAGCGCGCGCCTGGCTCGCCAAGCGCGAGATCAGGTCCATCGTAATCACCTGGAAGGAAGACGTCCGTCGCTGGCATCCGGGTCAGGCCTGGATTTGGGAAGCCGGCGGTTTTGGGGTGTTCGATCCGGGCATCAATGCACTCTCGATCCTGACTGCACTCGTCGACGAAGAGATCATAGTCGATCGCTCAAGGCTCGCGTTTCCAGCGAATCGGAAACAGCCAATCGCTGCATCGCTTGTCATGCGGACGGCTTCCAGGGTGCCGATCACCTGCGAACTCGACTGGCGTCAGGAAGGGCCGCAGACCTGGGATATCGAGATCGAGACCGATCTAGGAAAACTCACACTATCCAAGGGCGGCTCGGAACTCTATATCAGTGGACAGCTGGAGGAGAGTGGCCCCGATCGGGAATATGCGGGCATTTATGACCGTTTTGCCAAACTCATTCAGTCCCGCCAGAGCGATGCCGATTTTCGTCCTTTGCAACTGGTCGCTGACGCCTTTCTTTGCGGCGAACGACAGGAAGTCGAGCCGTTCCACGATTGAACGCCAAAACACAGGAGGAGCAAACCGATGACCCATGAGTTCACGGGGAAGCACCTGATTGCCGGGCAATGGCTTGGCAGCGAGAATACCTTTGATTCCTCGCCCGCACATGGGCCTGTCCATCGTTTTTATGCCGGCACTCCGGCTCTGGTTGATCAGGCCGTCAAGGCCGCAGAGGAGGCCTTTGAAACATATGGCTACTCCTCACGTAAAGAGCGGGCCGCATTTCTGGAGGCAATCGCCGAGGAGATTGACGCCCGCGGTGATGTTATCACGGAGATCGGTACGCAGGAAACCGGCCTTCCGGAAGCACGCCTGATTGGCGAGCGTGGTCGCACCACAGGTCAGTTGCGTCTTTTTGCATCGCATATTCGCAAGGGGGACTACCTGGACCGACGGCATGATCCCGCGATGCCCGATCGCAAGCCATTGCCGCGTGCAGATCTCAAGATGATCCAGCGCCCGATTGGACCGGTTGCTGTTTTCGGTGCATCGAATTTCCCGCTCGCCTTCTCTACTGCGGGTGGTGACACGGCCGCTGCCCTTGCTGCGGGATGCACGGTGGTTGTCAAGGCGCATGATGCCCATCCGGGAACGGGTGAAGTTGTTGCGGCAGCGATCGCAGCGGCGATCGCCCGTTGCGGCATACATCCAGGCGTATTCTCTCTTGTGCATGGTGGGAGCCGTGCTGTTGGGACTTCGCTCGTACAGCACCCCCTTATCAAGGCCGTCGGCTTTACCGGTTCGCTGGGCGGGGGTCGGGCGTTGTTTGATCTTTGCGCTCAGCGCCCGGAGCCTATTCCCTTCTTCGGGGAACTGGGTTCCGTCAATCCGATGTTCCTCCTGCCACACGCCATTGCTTCCCGCGGTGAAGCGATTGCCAAGGGCTGGGTTGGCTCATTGACGATGGGTGCCGGCCAGTTCTGCACCAATCCGGGCATTGTCGTCCTTCTCAAAGGCGCTGACGCTGACAGTTTCGTCGAGACGGCAACTGAGGCTCTTTCGGGAATTGGGCCGCAGACCATGCTCACCGACGGCATTGCCAAGGCCTATCGCGACGGCGCAACGCGTATTGCGAGCACCGAGGGAGTTCGGTCGGTCCTCACCTCCACCTGCGATCTGCGCAATGCGACCCCCTATCTCTTCCAGACCACCGCCAAGGAATGGCTCGACAACCATGTGCTCGGCGAGGAAGTTTTCGGCCCCCTCGGTCTCGTTGTTATCGCCGACAGCGAAGACGAAATGGTGGCTATGGCTCGCAGTCTACAGGGCCAACTCACCGCCTCGCTTCATGTCGAGGCGGGGGATGAGACACTTGGGAAGCGTCTGATGCCGATCCTGGAGCGCAAGGCGGGCCGTGTGCTGGCCAATGGCTTCCCGACTGGTGTTGAGGTTGCCGATTCAATGGTTCACGGAGGCCCCTATCCGGCCTCTACGAACTTCGGGGCAACGTCGGTCGGTACCCTATCGATCCGCCGCTTCCTGAGGCCGGTTTGCTATCAGGATATCCCGGCTGCCCTGCTGCCAAGCGACCTCGTCTGAGGAGCAGTCGTGACCACTTCGCCGTTCGCCGCACTCGTCGACTGGGGCACCAGCAATCTCCGTATATGGCTTGTCGACAGCCGAGGCACGGTCATCGGCGAACGGCAATCCGCCGAGGGCATGGGCAGTCTGGATAAGGCTGCCTATCCCGCGGTGCTGGAGCGGCATCTGACCGCCCTTGGCGCCTCCACAGATCTTCCTGTCGTGATCGCGGGCATGGCGGGTGCCCGGACTGGCTGGCGGGAGGCGCCCTATGTCGAGACTCCGGCGCCGTTGGTGGGGCTCTCTCAACATGCTGTCCAGCCGGATGGTGTCAGCCGCCGGGTCTATATTCTCCCGGGCATATGCCAGCGCGCAAACAATGCGTTTGACGTGATGCGCGGTGAAGAAACCCAGCTGGCCGGCGCGCTTGAACAAGGGCTGGACAATGCCCTTTTCTGCTTGCCCGGAACCCATTCCAAATGGGCTCTCGTCGAGGATGGCCAGCTTCGCCGTTTCTCGACCGTCATGACCGGCGAACTTTTCAATCTGATTAGCCGGCAATCCATCCTCCGGCTGTCCGTTCCCGAAGACGGTGATCCAGAAGCCAATCCGGAGATTTTCGACGCTGCTGTCGATCAGGCGCTGCAGCCCGGATTCGCACTGACCTCGGTACTGTTTTCAATCCGTGCAGAAGGCTTGCTTGCCGGCCAAGGGGCAAAGGTCAACCCGGAAGCTCGCCTTTCTGGTCTTCTGATCGGTGCCGAAATCGCTGCCATCCGAGATGACCTTCGGCGCCACGAAAGGGCTCATCTGATCGGCACGGGAAAGCTGACGCGTCTTTATGGCCGCGCCATCGCAAAAGCTGGCGGTGAGCCCGTGCAGCTCGATGGAGGCTTGCTGGTGCGTCGTGGCCTGCTTGCCTGTGCACTTTCGCTTTTCGACCATGAATTCAAGGACTGAACGATGACTGCATCCGTTGCCTGGCCCGCGCTTCGCCGCAACCTTGTCGCTATCCTGCGGGGGATCAAGCCGGAGGAGATTGAGGCGGTCGTGGAAGTCCTCGTTGAGGCTGGCTTTGAAGCGATCGAAGTGCCGCTCAACTCACCGGACCCCTTCGTCTCCATCGAGAAAGCGCGGATACGGGCGCCATCCAATGTCCTGATTGGTGCCGGCACGGTTCTTGACGTTGTACAGGTCGATCATCTTCGTGACGTTGGCGGTAACCTGCTGGTAACGCCGAATGTCGAACCCGAGGTTATTCGACGTGCTGTCGGTCATGGGATGGTGGCAATGCCGGGAGTGTTCACGCCCACCGAAGCATTGCTTGCGGCGAAGAGTGGCGCGTCTGCCTTGAAGTTTTTTCCGGCAAGCGTCCTCGGTCCATCAGGGATAGCCGCGATTAAGGCTATTCTACCTCCTCATCTGCCACTGGGTGCTGTTGGTGGTGTCGCAGACAAGAATTTTGCAGATTACTGGGCTGTCGGAGTGCGTGCTTTCGGTCTTGGTTCGAGCCTTTACAAGCCAGGGGACCCCGCTGCGTTGATTGGTGAGCGTGCTGTGAAGGCGGTAGCCGCCTATGACGCGCTGGCCAAATGAATGTTTCAGACGTTCCGTCCGGAGCGCTTTGCATCACTTGTCGATATGTGCGGCGGAATGGCGAGTGGGGCAAACTCGGATGATGGGTGACGGCTGTCACAATGTCGGTAAAGATTCGCCTGTTCGCCTCAATTTCGACAAACGCTCGCCAAAGTTAGAAATATAGTATAACTAACTTGGTTGGCGCGGTGCGCCAAACGGTCCGGTCTGGCGCATTGACCCCCTACCCCCAGCCCCCCAATGTTTCGGGCCGGACCACACCAAGTCTTCAGCTTGTCTTTTCCACAATCACAGTGGCTCCGAGGATTTCCGCGGGCTCGCCGCCATCTCCGGATGCTTGAAGCAATACCGCACAGCCGTCAGCTTTCTCGGAATTCAGAAGCTTTGCCGGCAAAGTGAGCTCGAGAGCATTCCCATCCCACATGCCGACTGTCTGAACGTCTGTCACACTGTTCCAGTAGGTGAGTTTCTGACCCATGTTCTCGCCCTTAAGAACCTCGACGACCTGGTTCTTCCGGAAGTAAACGACCACCACATTCGCCTTGCCTACGCCACGACCGACGGAAATCTTCAATTCCTCGCCGTCGCGTTCGAGTGCCACCGGAACCACCAGGCCATTCCCGGTCCGTTTCATCCTGTCGAGGCGAGCATTCAGCTCAGCAGTGTCGGTGCCCTTCAAGTGTTCGCGCCCGTTCAGAACCGCCTGGGGCGTATAGACACCATTGCGTCCAAAGGTCTTGGCATATCCGTATTGGCGTGATGTGTTCTCGGAAGTCGCCAGCGTATCGGCCCAACCCAGATAATTCCAGTAGTCAACGTGATAGGCAAGGGCGACGACGTCACCTTGTTGAACCATGCGTTCAAAGGCACGATCAGCCGGCGGGCAGGAGCGGCACCCCTGGGAGGTGAAGAGTTCAATCACTCCCTTTGGATGGAACCCTTGCTCAGCTGATGCTTTTGTGCCGAACAGTCCGAGGCACACAGCGAGCAATGCGAAGACCGGTCGCCAATGCCAATTCAGGCTCGCAATTCGTGTCAGTTTCAACATTGATCAGATGCGCCTCATTTTCGGTGCTGCACTGATAACGCTTCCCACTCTGAGCGGGAAGTCACGATGGGGTGAAACTGTTGTTAGCGTTCTGCGGGTTCCCAACGTGACCAAACGAAAGGGGCCGCCAGTTGCCCGGCGGCCCTTCATCGTCAGGTGTTCAGCCTATCAGGCTGCAAGATCGCGCAGAACGGTCTGCAGGATGCCACCATTGTTCATATAGGTGACTTCGTCCAGCGTATCGATGCGGCAGAGCAGCGGTACGTCCTTCACGGTGCCGTCCGAGTACGTGATCTTGGCTATCTTCTTCTCGCGCGGCTTGATCTCGCCTTCCAGGCCCTCGATCGTGACGAGTTCATCCCCCTTCAGGTTCAGCGAAGCCCAGGTGGTGCCTTCCTCGAAGGTAAAGGGTACGACGCCCATGCCGACGAGGTTCGAGCGGTGGATACGCTCGAAGGACTGCGCGATGACGGCCTTGACGCCGAGCAGATTGGTGCCCTTGGCGGCCCAATCGCGCGACGAACCGTTGCCGTATTCGACGCCGGCGAAGATGACGAGCGGAACGCCCTCTTCCTTGTACTTCATCGCTGCATCGTAGATCGACAGCTCTTCCTTGGACGGATAGTGGATGGTGTAGCCACCTTCCTTGCCGTTCGGGCCAAGCATGTGGTTGCGGATGCGGATGTTGGCGAAGGTGCCGCGCATCATGACTTCATGGTTGCCGCGGCGCGTGCCGTACTGGTTGAAGTCCGCCACAGCAACCCCGTTTTCGGTGAGGTAGGCGCCTGCCGGGGATGCCGCCTTGATCGAACCGGCCGGGGAGATGTGGTCGGTGGTGATCTTGTCGCCGAAGAGACCGAGGACGCGGGCGCCCTTGATGTTCTTCAGGCCCGAGCCGGTCTTGCCCATGCCAACAAAGTAGGGCGGGTTCTGGACATAGGTCGACTTGTCGTCCCAGGCATAGGTCTGGCCTTCCGGAACCTGGACGGCCTGCCAGTTTTCGTCGCCCTTGAAGACGTCGGCATACTTCGATTCGAAGAGTGCGCGGGTGACATATTTCTGGATGAATTCCTGCACTTCGGCAGAGGTCGGCCAGATATCCTTCAGATAGACCGGGTTGCCGTTCTGGTCTTCGCCGATCGGCTCCTTGGTCAGGTCCTTCTGGACCGTGCCGGCGAGCGCATAGGCGACGACGAGCGGCGGGGAGGCGAGGTAGTTCGCCTGGACGTCCGGCGAGATACGGCCTTCGAAGTTGCGGTTGCCCGAAAGAACGCCAGCAGCGATGATGCCCTTGTCGTTGATCGTCTTCGAGATCGGGCCCGGCAGCGGGCCGGAGTTGCCGATGCAGGTCGTGCAGCCGAAGCCGACGAGGTTGAAGCCGAGCGCGTCGAGTTCCTTCTGCAGACCCGACTTCTCAAGGTATTCGCCGACGACCTGGGATCCCGGTGCGAGCGAGGTCTTGACCCAGGGCTTCGTCTTCAGGCCCTTGGCAACGGCGTTGCGCGCCAGGAGGCCGGCGGCTATCAGCACGCTCGGGTTCGAGGTGTTGGTGCAGGAGGTAATGGCGGCGATTGCCACGTCACCATGGCCGAGATCGTAGTCGGTGCCTTCGACGGCCCAACGCTGGGAGAGCTGGCCCGGCTTCTTGTAGTCGCCTTCGAGAGCAGTTGCGAAGTTCGGGGCGATGGTTTCGAGCGGCAGGCGGCCTTCTGGACGCTTCGGGCCGGCCATCGACGGTACGACGTCGCCGAGGTCGAGTTCGAGCGTGTCGGTGAAGACGAGCTGCGAGCCGTCATTGTCGCGCCACATCCCTTGAGCCTTCGAATAGGCTTCGACGAGTGCGATGCGCTCCTTGGAGCGGCCTGACATGTCGAGATAGCCGACGGTGGCCGAATCGACCGGGAAGAAGCCGCAGGTCGCGCCGTATTCCGGACCCATGTTGCCGATCGTCGCACGGTCTGCGACCGGCAGCGTATCAAGGCCGGGGCCGAAGAATTCAACGAACTTCGAGACGACGCCCTTCTTGCGCAGCATCTGCACGACGGTCAGAACGAGGTCGGTCGCGGTGACGCCTTCCTTCAGCGTGCCGGTCAGCTTGAAGCCGATAACCTCCGGCAGCAGCATGGAGACTGGCTGGCCGAGCATGGCGGCTTCGGCTTCGATACCACCGACACCCCAGCCGAGAACGCCAAGGCCGTTGATCATGGTGGTGTGGCTGTCGGTGCCGACGCAGGTGTCAGGGTAGGCGATGGTTTCGCCGTCCTCGTCCTTCGTCCAGACGGTCTGGCCGAGATACTCGAAGTTCACCTGGTGACAGATGCCGGTGCCCGGGGGAACGACGCGGAAGTTCTTGAATGCCTGCTGGCCCCACTTCAGGAAGCGGTAGCGCTCGCCATTGCGCTGGTATTCCAGTTCCACGTTGCGGGCAAATGCCGTCGGCGTGCCGAATTCGTCGACGATAACCGAGTGGTCGATGACAAGGTCGACGGGAACGAGCGGATTGATTTTCTCCGGATCACCGCCGAGCGCCTTGATGCCATCGCGCATGGCAGCCAGATCAACAACCGCGGGAACGCCAGTGAAGTCCTGCATCAGAACGCGCGCAGGGCGATAGGCGATCTCGGCTTCGGTCAGGCCCTTGTTGACGAGCCATGCAGCGCAGGCTTCGATATCGGCCTTGGTGACGGAACGACCGTCTTCGTTGCGCAGGAGGTTCTCAAGCAGAACCTTCATCGAGTAGGGGAGCTTCGAAACACCCTTCAAGCCGTTCTCTTCGGCCTTGGGAATGCTGTAATAGACATAGTCTTTGCCATCGACGGTCAGAACCGACCGGCAATTGAAGCTGTCGAGTGATTTAGCCACGGATAGAAACCCCGCTTATACTGATAGCCAACACAATCGTGCGGACGCCTATGCACTTCATGCACATCAGGATGCGGGTACGACCATTTCCGCTGTCCGCCCGTGAAAACTGCTCTTCGCAATGATCAAGTTCGGCACAAGGATGAACTTCACGCCGGCCGCTGGCGTGGTTGCAGGTCTTATAGATAATTTCTAAGAAAGGTACCAGACCAACCAACGGCGAATTTCGACATTTTTTGAAAGGCGATAGAGACGTCGCCGAAAGGCCAACAGAATGCGGCTCTGCGCTGAAAATCTCTCTGCCCGACGCGGTGAAGATCTCCTTTTCCTTAATGTTTCCTTTCAGTTGGAATCGGGAGGTGCCCTGTTGCTGACGGGCGCAAATGGATCGGGAAAGTCCACGCTTTTGCGTGTCGTTGCGGGTCTGCTGCAGCCAGAATCAGGTCGCGTCCAATGCCAGATCGATGATGGCTCCGAGATGCGTCCCGTGCCCGAACTGTCGCATTATCTTGGCCACAAAAACGGGATGAAGCGGGAACTGACCGTCGGCGAGAACCTCGATTTCTGGAAGCGCTATCTGGGGGATACATCGCCTGGCCGAAGCCTTGCTGTGGAAGAGGCAGCCGATGCGGTGGGTTTGAGCGGTATTACCCATCTGCCCTATGGATACATGTCCGCCGGTCAGCAGAGGCGATTTGCGATGGCGCGGCTGCTTGTTGCCCACAGGCCGATCTGGATCCTTGATGAACCGACGGCCGCACTCGATGCAAAGGCCGATCTGATGTTCGCCAATCTGGTAAAGCAACACCGGCAGGGCGGGGGGATTGTTCTTGCCGCAACCCATCAGCCCATCGGCCTCCAGGATGCGCAGCAGATCGTCATGCAGGGTTTTGTCTATTCCGATCTGGAGATCGCAGAATGATGGCTTTGTTTCTGCGCGACCTGAAGCTTTCCATCCGTTCCGGAGGCGGGGCGCTGATTGGAGTGTTGTTTTTCATGACGGTTGTTGCCGTCATCCCCTTCGGTGTCGGTCCCGATCTCAATCTTCTCTCCAGGATCGGTCCGGCGATCGTATGGATTGGCGCGCTTCTATCGGCTTTGCTGGGTTTGGATCGGCTGTTTCAGGCCGAGCGGGATGATGGCGCTCTGGACGTCATTCTGATGCAGGACACACCATTGGTAATGACTGTCTTCGTCAAATGTCTGGCCCATTGGGTGGCGACCGGCTTGCCGCTCGTGATCGCGTCGCCTTTGCTTGGCCTGTTCATGAACATGAGCGAGATTGCGATCGGTGCCGTGGCAATCACACTCCTGATTGGTTCGCCTGCAATTACTTTCATCGGCGCTGCCGGTGCCGCTGTTGCGGTTTCTCTCCCGCGAGGTGGCCTGCTTGTCTCTATCCTCGTCTTGCCCCTGGCCATCCCGGTTCTTATCTTCGGTGTCAGCGCAACCTATGCTGCGGTTGAAGATCCCGCACCTTTCCTGCCGCCCTTTCTGATCCTTTCGGCACTTACCCTCTTTTTTGCGGTTCTGGGGCCGCTAGCGGCGGCACTCGCGCTGCGAAATGCCACAGATTAGTGATCGGTTCGTTTGACAGGGATCAATTGCAGCGGGCCTTGAGACAGGGTAGAAACAGCGCATGACAGACACGAGCCTCGGCATCAACAAGATTGGTGATCTTGCCAATCCAACACGCTTTCTCGCCCTTTCGGCGCGGCTTTTGCCGTGGATGGTGGCCATCACGGCTGGCCTCTTCGCAATTGGCCTCTATATGGGCTTTACCAGCGAGGGCGACTATCAGCAGGGTGATACGGTGCGCATCATGTATGTGCATGTCCCGTCAGCCTGGCTGTCGATGATGTGTTACACGGTGATGGCGCTCTCGGCGATCGGCACGCTGGTCTGGCGTCATCCGCTGGCCGATGTCAGCCACAAGGCTGCCGCGCCACTTGGTGCCGCCTTTACGCTGATCGCCCTCGTTACGGGATCGCTTTGGGGCAAACCAATGTGGGGCACATGGTGGGTCTGGGATGCGCGACTGACGTCGGTCTTCGTTCTGTTTCTCATGTATCTCGGCCTCATCGCCCTGAACCGCGCGATGGACGATGCATCCAAGGCTGCTCGCTTAAGTGCCGTCCTGATCCTGGTCGGGTTCGTCAACATTCCGATCATCAAGTTTTCCGTCGACTGGTGGAATACGCTCCATCAGCCGGCAAGCGTCATGCGGCTGGATGGTCCGACCATTCATCCGGAATTTCTCTGGCCGCTTCTCGTGATGGCAATCGCGTTCACCCTACTGTTTTTCACGCTTCATACGATGGCGATGCGCAACGAGATCTGGCGCCGCCGCATCAGCGCCCAGCGCCGTATGGCTGCGCGGCAGGCCGGTCGCGAGACTGTTGCAGGAGTTGCGACATGACCCATGCCTTTTACGTTTATGGTTCCTATGTCGCGACTGCGCTCATTCTGTTTGGAATGATTGCCTGGGTCTGGCTTGATGGTCGTGCGCGTCAGGCAGAGTTGAAGGCGCTTGAGGCTGCCGGGATTCGCAGACGCTCGGCTGCTGCCCAGACCAGGGAAACGGAATGACCACGCAAAACAGCGAGCAAGGTGATACCGACAAGGGCAAGGGACGTCTGCTGATTGCCCTTCTTCCACTTGCAGTTTTCCTGGTGATCGCGGGGACTGCTGGCAAGATGCTTTATGAGCAGGATGTGCACGGGAAGGATATCTCCGAAATCCCGTCAGCCCTTATTGGCACTGTTGCGCCGACGCTTGCCTTGCCGCCGCTTGAAGGGTCAGAGCGACCTGCCCTGACGACAGCGGAGATCAGTGGACGATTGACGCTGGTCAATGTCTTTGCGTCCTGGTGTATCCCGTGCCGTGATGAACATCCGTTCCTGATGCAACTGGCTGAAGACGACCGGATCAATCTGGTCGGGATCAATTACAAGGACCGGACCGAAAATGCGCTTCGCTTTCTCGGTGAGCTTGGCAATCCGTTTTCTGCGATCGGTGTCGACCCAAATGGCAAGGCGGCGATCGATTGGGGTGTCTACGGCATTCCCGAAACCTATCTCGTCGCACCTGATGGAACGATCCTCTACAAGAAGGTCGGTCCGTTCGATACGCGCTCTGTTGAGACGCAATTGATGCCGGCCATCGAGAAAGCACTGGCGGGTGCGTCCTGATCCACCGGTGCCCCTGCAGTCATTGAGAGACGATCTGAACGGCGGGCAGGCGTGGCGTCACCACCAGCAGCAGGAGATACAGCCGTTTTTTTGTCCTCTGGAGGTCGAGTTCAAGGCTTCTGGTCCGGCCTTGTTTCTTCCAGCGAGTGCTTCATGATCAGTGGCATCTGGGCAAGGGTGAAGAGGATTGTGATCGGCATCGTGCCCCAGACCTTGAAGCTGACCCAGACATCATCGGAGAAATTGCGCCAGACGACTTCGTTCAGGACCGCAAGGAACAGGAAAAAGATGCCCCAGCGCAGCGTCAACTTGCGCCAGCCTTCCGCGTCGAGCTGGAAGGCGGCGTTGAAGACATAACCCAGGAGCGAGGTTCCGAAGGCGAGCCCGCCGAGCAGGACCACGCCGAAGAGCGTGTTGACGATCGTCGGCTTCATCTTGATGAAGATTTCGTCCTGCAGCCAGATCGATAGACCACCGAAGATCAGGACTACCACGCCGGACACAAAGGGCATGACCGGCAGGTGCTTGAACACGATTTTCGAGATAACCAGCGATATCACGGTGGCAACCATGAAAAGTGCCGTTGCAATCAGCAGCGGCCCGCCGATCGCGGTCAATTCAGGAAAGGTTTTAGCCAGCCATTCTGCGCGCAGATTGCCAAAGAAGAAGACCAGCAGCGGGCCGAGTTCGAGAGCCATTTTCAGCATGGGACGCTGCTTTTCGGCCTGAGAAGACTGGGTATCGGTCGACGTATCCGACATAAAGCTAGGTTCCTTGTAGTTATGGCGGATCAACGCGCAATGCCGGCAATGGCACTGGCGAAGTCTTCGGCTTCGAAGGGTTCAAGATCGTCAATTCCTTCGCCGACCCCGATGAAATAGACCGGCAGTTTGTGCTTGGCGGCGATCGCAACCAGGATACCGCCGCGGGCGGTACCATCAAGCTTGGTCATGATCAGGCCATTGACGCCAGCCACGTTGCGGAAGATCTCGACCTGTTGGAGGGCATTCTGGCCCGTTGTCGCATCCAGCGTTTGCAGAACGGTGTGCGGCGCATCCGGATCAAGCCTGCCAAGAACGCGGACGATCTTTTCAAGTTCGGCCATCAATTCCGTCTTGTTCTGAAGGCGCCCTGCCGTGTCGATGATCAGGACATCGGCCTTGTCGGCTCTGGCTCGTTCGAAGGCTTCATAGGCAAGGCCAGCGGCATCCGCCCCAAGTTTGGTTCCAAGGAAGGTCGAGCCAGTCCGATCGGCCCAGATCTTGAGTTGTTCGATCGCGGCTGCACGGAACGTATCGCCGGCGGCCAGCATGACCTTGAGCCCCGAACCTGAAAGCTTGGCGGCCAGCTTACCAATGGTGGTCGTCTTGCCGGTACCGTTCACGCCCACGACCAATATCACGTGTGGTTTATGGCTCAGGTCGAGCGCCAGAGGCTTTGCCACCGGCTTCAGCACCTTGACGATTTCTGTCGCCATGATCTTCGTGACATCTTCTCCAGTCACGTCCTTGCCATAGCGTTCGGAAGCGAGCGCGTCGGTCACACGCAGTGCCGTCTCCACGCCAAGATCTGCCTGGATCAAGAGATCTTCCAGTTCCTCGAGCGTCTCTTCGTCCAGCTTGCGCTTTGTGAATAGTGCGGTGATCTGGCCCGTCAGTTGCGAAGACGTGCGGAAAAGTCCGGCCTTAAGGCGTTGGAACCAGCTGAGGTTTTGTACCTCAAGGACAGGTGCCTCGTCCTTTGAGTTTGCCTCACCCGAAACGAAACCCTTCGGCAGCCTAGGGGCTATTTCCTGCTCATCATGCATCTCGCCATGGCTGATGTCGGCTGGCTGTTCAAGGTTCGGATGCAGGATGTTTTCAGTTTCAGGCTCTGCGACTTCATCATGCTGCGAATCTGCCGAGGTCGACGCAGAAGCTTCGAGGCCGATCAGCCCGTGGCCATCCTCTACTTTCGCAGCGTCCTTGTTGTCATCGCTCGACATTTCGATGTCGTCGATGACTGGCAAGGATGCTTCTGGCTCCGAGAGTGCATCGGTGTTCTCATCTGCTGCCGGTGCGGAGGAAGAGGGCTCATCCATCGGCGCTTCCGCAGGCTTCTCCTTGCCGAAGGTGAAGACTTTCTTGATGAAACCGATGGCCATGATCTGTCTTTTCCGTGTCTCAGGCCGCAACGCTTGCCGAGGCCGATGCAATCGTCAAATGGCGACCGTTCTGGCCGCCGATCACCACATCGATCAATTCGCCCGGTTGATAACCGGGAGCTGCGACGAGGGTGAAGTCTTCCGTATGGGCCATTTCATGGCGTTCCACCAGCAGCTTTTGCCGTGTGCCGACCCTTGCCTTCAGATGGGTCATCTGCAGGCGTTCTGCAATGGCCCGAAGATCTGCGGCCCGCTGCTTGACGAGTGCCCGATCAAGCTGCGGCATCCGGGCTGCCGGCGTGCCGGGGCGGGGGCTGTAGGGAAAGACATGCAGATGCGCGATGCCGATTTCCTCGGCAAGGCGGGCGGAGTTTGCCGCCATCTCCTCAGTCTCTGTCGGAAAACCGGCGATCATGTCGGCACCGAAGGCAAAGCCCGGGCGCAGGCGCCGGACTTGTTCGGCAAAGGCAATCCCATCGGCGCGCGAATGCCGCCGCTTCATGCGCTTCAGGATCAAGTCGTCGCCATGCTGGAGAGACAGATGCAGATGCGGCATGAAACGCGGCTCATCGGCAATCAGGTCGAAGAGATGGCTGTCTGCCTCGATGCTGTCGATCGAGGAAAGGCGCAGGCGCAGGATTTCCGGCACCTGCTTCAGCAATGTCTTTGCGAGAAGGCCAAGCGTCGGATTGCCGGGCAGGTCCGCGCCATAACTCGTCGCATCGACGCCGGTCAGCACCACTTCGCGATAGCCGTTCTCGACGAGTTTGCGCGCCTGCTCGACGACGGCGCCCATCGGCACGGAACGCGAATTGCCACGACCATAGGGGATGATGCAGAAGGTGCAGCGGTGATCGCAGCCATTCTGCACCTGCAGGAAACCGCGCACATGGCCGTCGATATGGGCCACCATCTGCGGCGCCGTCTCGGTCACGCTCATGATGTCGTTGACAGCAACCTTCTCTTCCGCCGAGACGCCGAAATCCGGCAGGCGGCGATAATGCTCGGCCTTTAGTTTTTCCTCGTTGCCGAGGACGGCATCAACCTCGGGCATATCAGCGAAGTTCTGCGCTTCCGTCTGGGCAGCGCAGCCGGTGACGATGATGCGGGCTTCCGGGTTTTCCCGGCGTGCCCGGCGGATCGCCTGGCGGGCCTGGCGCACGGCCTCTGAGGTCACGGCACAGGTGTTGACGAGGATCGCGTTGTCGAGGCCGGCCTTGGCGGCCTCGGCCTTCATGACTTCGGATTCGTAAGTGTTGAGGCGACAGCCAAAGGTGATGACTTCGACGGCACCTTTCTGTTCAGACATCACGGGGTCGCGGCCTCTGCCTGCCCGCTCTCGTCACGTTCCCAGTCCCCGGTTGCCGGATCAACTGTGCCGGACCATTCCCATTCGGCGGGGCCGGTCATGACGACCTTGTCGTCGGCGCGCCAGTCGATGGTCAGCGTTCCGCGATTGGGGCTCGACGCCACCGTGATCGTTACCTTGCGCTCGGTGCGGCCGGTGCGAGCTGCAGACACACCAGCCGCGCAGGCGGCAGAGCCGCAGGCAAGCGTCAGGCCGGCGCCGCGCTCCCAGGTGCGGGTGATCATCGTCGTCTTCGAGGTGACCTGGGCCAGCGTGATATTGGCCTTTTCCGGGAAGATTGGATGGTTCTCCAGGAGTGGCCCGAAGCGCTCCAGATCAAAACTCATCGGATCGCGATCGACCCAGAACACAGCATGCGGATTGCCCATCGACATGGCCGAGGGCGAATGCAGGATCGGTGCATCGATCGGGCCGATCTGCAACTCGATGCGGCTGGTGTCGTGGAATTCTTCAGACAGCGGGATCTTGTCCCAGGCAAAGACGGGTTTGCCCATGTCGACGGAGATCGTGCCATCCACATGCTCGACGGCATTCAGGATGCCGGCAATGGTCTGGAAGGTGAAGCTCTTGCGGCCGGTTTCGGCGGCTAGCGCCTGTACCACGCAGCGCGTGCCGTTGCCGCAGGCTTGCGCCTTGGAGCCATCGCAATTCAGGATGTCGATATAGGCGTCGGTGCCGTCGAGCTTCGGATCATGGATCGCCATGATCTGGTCGAAGGCGGTTGCCGGGTCGGCGGCGAGTGCAATCGCAGCAGCAGGGGTCACCCGGTCGGTGCGACCGCGCATGTCGACGACCAGGATCTTGTTGCCAAGCCCGTTCATAACAGCGAATTCGACCCGATCCGACATCGTCACTCCAGAAAGCTGCGTTTTCAGCCTATATGGCGGAAAAGCAGCCGAATTACCAGTAGAGCGGCCAAAACTGCGCGTGCATGGTCAACGCCATGGTTCGGTCACTTCAAGCCATTCCCGGGTTCGCGCCTCGGGATCGGCATGCAAGGTAATGTCCGTCACCACAGCCGCACTGTCAGCACCTGCCGCAAAGACACCGGGAAGCCGGTCGGGCCGAAGCCCGCCAATGGCGACCAGGGGCAGGGGGGCGATCTTTTTCTTCCACACTGTCAGCCGTTCCAGACCCTGAGGGGCCCAGGGCATCTTCTTCAGGATCGTCGGATAGACGGGGCCGAGGGCCACATAATCAGGCTTGGCGGCGAGTGCGGTTTCGAGTTCCGCCTCATCATGGGTCGAGAGGCCAAGCTTCAGGCCCGCGCTGCGGATGGCCGCGAGGTCTGCCGTTGTCAGATCCTCCTGGCCGAGATGCACGAAGTCGCAGGCCTCGTCGATGGCGATCTGCCAGAAGTCGTTGACGATGAGCTGGCAGCCATGATCGGCACAGCATTGCCGGGCGCGTCGAACATGCTGGCGAAGCACGCTTTCCTCGGCGTCCTTCATCCGCAGTTGCGCCAGCTTGACCCCCAGCGGCACCAGCCGCTCGATCCAGTCTGCACTGTCGACGATGAGGTAGAAGGGATCGAGCTTCATGCAAAGACCCCCTTTCCGATGACGGGGGTGGACGGTACCGCCAAGTCGCGCGGTTCAAGCATGCCGGCATGATGGGCGATATGTCCCGCCTCGATCGCCTTGGCAAAGGCCTCGGCCATTTCAGCCGGATCGCCGGCGATGGCAACGGCGGTGTTGAGCAGCACGGCGTCATAGCCGAGTTCCATCACCGCTGTCGCATGGGAGGGACGACCGATGCCTGCATCGATGATCAGCGGCACGTCGGGGAATTCCGCCCGCATGGATTTGAGTGCCGGCAGATTCTGCGGCCCCATGGCGCTGCCGATCGGCGCGCACCAGGGCATCAGCACCCGGCATCCGGCGGCGAGAAGCTTCTCCCCGACGACCAGATCGTCTGTGGTGTAGGGGAAGACCTCGAAGCCCTCGCTCACAAGGATCTTCGCCGCTTCCACCAGTTCGAAAACATCGGGCTGCAGCGTGTCGTGATGCCCGATCACCTCGAGCTTGATCCAGGTTGTGCCGAAGACCTCCCGCGCCATCTTTGCCGTCAGCACCGCCTCGCGGGCGCTGTGGCAACCAGCGGTGTTGGGCAGAACCTGAACGCCAAGATCGCGGATCAGCTGGAAGAAAGCCCCGCCCGCCTTGCCGCCTGCGGTTTCCCGGCGCAGCGAGACGGTGACGATCTCGGTCTTCGAGCGCCGCACGGCCTCCGCCAGGATCGCGGGCGAGGGGTAGCGCGCGGTGCCGAGCAGCAGGCGCGAGGAGATGGTCTTGCCATAGAGTTCGAGTCTCATCTCAGCCTCCCTGCATGGGTGAAAGGATTTCGATCCGGTCGCCCTCCTTCAAAGGATGGGCGGCGCGCTCCTCGCGGTGAACGAGGTCGCCATTGACGGCGGTTGCCAGCCAGTCGCCCTCGTAGTCGAGCTTTGCCAGCAGATCGGCGAGATTGCCTGCATTGAGCTCCAGGGCTTCTCCGTTGACGGTGAGCTTCATGCGCTCCTCCTTCTCTCAGATGCGTGTGTGGTCGTGAGCCTCTCCGCCGCCTCACGCGCCATTGCTGGAGCCAGCAAAAAGCCGTGGCGGTGCATACCGGCGACTGCCAGACCTTCGGAAGTTTCGATGAGGCGGGGCACATTGTCCGGGAAAGCCGGGCGGATGCCGGTGCCGGTTTCCACGATGCGCGCCTCGGCAAAGGCCGGGTGCAGGGCAT
Source organism: Peteryoungia desertarenae (assembly GCF_005860795.2). Classification (GTDB taxonomy): domain Bacteria; phylum Pseudomonadota; class Alphaproteobacteria; order Rhizobiales; family Rhizobiaceae; genus Allorhizobium; species Allorhizobium desertarenae. The sequence goes on along the minus strand of NZ_CP058350.1, from coordinate 896,404 downwards.
AGGCGGTGTTTAGCAGCTCCATCATCGAACGCGCCGTGATCGGTCCGTCATCCTCCGCTTCAATCATCGTCGCGCCCAGCATGAACAGCCCGTTGCCGCGCGGCACGATGTAAAGGGGGTGGCGGGGATGCAGGAGGCGCACGGGACGGGAGAGGCTTACCTCGGTCGTTTCCAGATAGAGCATCTCTCCGCGCACGCCCCGCATGTCTTCGATTTCGCCGATCGCCTGCGGTCCCCGGCAATCGACGACGCTCGCATAGGCTCCCGCATCATTGGCCTTCTCCCCGAAGCGGAAGGAGACACCGAGTTGCCGCGCCGCCTGATAAAGACCCCGCAAGGCCTGGCGGGGATCAAGATGGGCCTCCTCCGAAAAGAAGAGGCCGGTGCCGAAGCGCCCTTTCAGATCCGGCTCGAGCTCTGCAATCGCGTCCTCGCCCAGCCAGCGATGGCCGCGCGTGCGGCTCGCAAAGCGCTTGAGGTCGGAAAGATCGCGGGGATTGGCCAGCACCAGCGTGCCCCGGCGCTGGACGAGACCGGGCGCGGCCTCGTCCCACCAGTTGGCGGCGGAAAGGCCAAGCGTCATCACGATCTCTTCCGCCGCCTCCCGCTCGCAATAGGGGGCAAGCATGCCGCCCGCCCAATGGGAGGCGCCAAGCCCAATATCGGTCCGGTGCTCCACGACCTCGACGGAGATACCCCTGCGCGCCAGTTCCAGCGCCGTCGCCAGCCCCGCGACACCGGCGCCCTTCACGAGAACGGTCATGGCCGCTCTCCGGCCTCAAGCGCTTCGATCTCGTCTGCCGTCATGTAGAGATCGCCGCCGGCCCGGTATTTCTCCGCCATGGCGGTCAGGCCCTCCTTCTGGGCCTCTGCGCGAATGTCATGGGATATGCGCATCGAGCAGAATTTCGGTCCGCACATCGAGCAGAAATGCGCGACCTTGTGCGCCTCCTTCGGCAGGGTTTCGTCGTGGAAGGCGCGGGCGGTTTCCGGATCGAGCGACAGGTTGAACTGGTCTTCCCAGCGGAATTCGAAGCGGGCGCGGGAAAGAGCATCGTCGCGCAGCTGGGCTGCCGGATGACCCTTGGCGACGTCGGCGGCATGGGCTGCGATCTTGTAGGTGATGACGCCGGTCTTCACGTCGTCGCGGTCGGGCAGACCCAGATGCTCCTTCGGCGTGACATAGCAAAGCATCGCCGTGCCGAACCAGCCGATCATCGCGGCACCGATGCCGGAGGTGATGTGGTCGTAGCCGGGTGCAATATCCGTCGTCAGCGGCCCCAGCGTATAGAAGGGGGCTTCGCCGCAGGTCTTCAGCTGCTTGTCCATGTTCTCTTTGATCTTGTGCATGGGAACATGGCCGGGCCCCTCGATCATCACCTGGCAATCCTTCTCCCAGGCAATCTTGGTCAGCTCACCCAGCGTCTCCAGTTCCGCAAACTGGGCGGCATCATTGGCATCGGCAATCGAGCCGGGGCGCAAGCCATCGCCCAGCGAGAAGGAGACATCGTAGGCGCGGCAGATGTCGCAGATCTCCTCGAAATGCTCGTAGAGGAAGCTCTCCTTGTGGTGATGCAGACACCACTTGGCCATGATCGAACCACCGCGCGAGACGATGCCGGTGACGCGGTTGACGGTGAGCGGGATGTAATGCAGCCGCACGCCGGCATGGATGGTGAAATAGTCGACGCCCTGCTCGGCCTGCTCGATCAGCGTGTCGCGATAGACCTCCCAGGTCAGGTCTTCGGCGATACCGCCGACCTTTTCCAGCGCCTGGTAGAGCGGCACGGTGCCGATCGGCACGGGCGAGTTGCGGATGATCCAGTCGCGGATGTTGTGAATGTTGCGGCCGGTCGAGAGATCCATGACCGTATCGGCCCCCCAGCGGATCGCCCAGACCATCTTCTCGACTTCCTCGGCCATGGAAGAGGTGACAGCCGAATTGCCGATATTGGCGTTGATCTTCACCAGGAAATTCCGGCCGATGATCATCGGCTCGAGTTCGGGATGGTTGATGTTGGCGGGGATGATCGCACGACCTGCAGCGATCTCCTGCCGCACGAATTCCGGTGTGACATGATCGGGGATATGCGCACCGAAGCTCTCGCCGTCGCGTACGAGCGCTTCCTTTGCGGCCTTGCGGCCAAGGTTTTCGCGAATTGCCACATATTCCATTTCCGGCGTGCTGATGCCGGCGCGGGCATAGGCAAGCTGCGTCACGGCCTTGCCGCCCGTGGCACGAAGCGGTTGATGTTTCACGGGAAACGCCGGTGTCAGCTTGTCGGCAGAGACAAAACCATTGTCCTCGGGTTTGACCGCGCGGCCGTCATAGGCCTCGACATCGCCGCGTGCCTGGACCCAGGCTGTCCGGTGCCGGGCAAGCCCCTGGTCGATGGCGATGGTCGCCTGCGGGTCGGTATAGGGTCCTGAAGCGTCATAGACATTCACAGGCGGTTCGCCGGAGGTCGGGTGCAGCGCGATCTGGCGCAGGGGCACGCGGATATCCGGGTGCATGTCCCCTGCCAAGAAGATCTTGGTCGAGGCGGGAAGCGGCCCGGTGGTGACGTCGGGCTTTGGGAAGTTAGGGGCAATGTTCATCATGGAGCTCCAAGTGTTCAGGTTGGAGACCCAGTCATGTCAGCCGGAATGATGAAAAGACGCCACGGGATTCGGGTTCTCGAATCGTCGTTTTCGCAGCGCTCGCACCGTCCCTACGCCAGTATGAACTGGATCAGGTTCAACGGGTCACCGCGCTGTCATGGCCCTGGTCGGACCTGTCGTAGCGGAATCTCAGCCCCTTGTCGGGACACCCCTGGTGAATGGCTTCAGTCTAAAAAATCCACTCCGCTTGTCAATCACTGACAAAAGATGGTTAGTTCGAAATCATGCGGGCTCAGCGAGCGGCACGTCAAACTGCTCGCCTGGACGAAGGCCCCGGAACTGGGCCGAGGTCAATGCGGCTCGCTCCATGGCGACCTTCAGGGCCTTGGGTGGGTCATCAATGCCTTCATTGGTCAGCTGGAATGTTCCGAAGTGGTGACCAATGCCATAGCGCGCACTGGAGAGCAGAAATCCGTCGATTGCTTCCTGCGGGTTCTGATGCTGCGCCTTCATGAACCAGCGCGGTTCATAGGCCCCAATTGGCATGATCGCGAGCCGTATGTCGCCATGCTTCGCCTTCACCTGCCGGTAATGAGTACCGTTGTTATAGCCCGTATCGCCTATGTGATAGATCTTGCCACCCGGTGTTTCGAGCACGAAAGCTGCCCAAAGCGCCATGCGGCGATCGCCCATTCCGCGTGCTGACCAGTGGTGGCATGGCTCGCAATGGACGATCATCCCGCGTCCGAAATCGAATGTGTCGCCCCAGTCCATAACCCGAATGGCGGCATTCGGTATGTCGCCCAGGATGATCGTATCATTCCCAAGCGGGGTCACGATCGCAGGGTTGTCACGTGACACCAGTCGCTTGAGCGTTTCGATATCCAGATGGTCGTAGTGATTGTGGGTGACCAGGACAAGATCGATCGGAGGCAAGTCGTCAAAAGTCACGCCCGGCGGGTTTGCCCGCTTCGGGCCCGCAAAGGTCACGGGGCTTGCTCGCTCCGACCAGACCGGGTCGGTCAGAATATTGAGCCCCGCCGTCTGGATGAGCAGTGTCGCATGGCCGACCATGGTTACCACAAGCCGGCTTCCCTCGACACGTGGTTCCGGTTTCGTCGTCACGACATCGGCAGCCTGCGCCGGTCGCGGCCACTCGATCTTGCCGCCGCCGAACTGCCAGCGCAGAAGGTCTGTAAAGCCGCGAGGCTCTTCACCGCCCGGATTGAAGAAGGTCGTACCATCGAAGTGATCGGAGACAGGGCCGGAGTAATAGCGGTTTCCGGCTTGTGCTTGGCGCATGCCCAAACCTCCCAGGGTGGCTGCGACGAGCCCGAGGCCCGACCATTTCAGAAAGCGGCGTCTGTTCATGGTTACCCCCTAGGTTATCTCAGATCTTTTACGAAAAACACGTCGGCTCGGATCCCCGAAGCATGACGAATCGGCGGAAATCCCGGCTCGGCTTGACTTTCCACTGCATTTCCTGTTTATCCCGCGCATCTGCGACGAGACAAGAACTCCGAGCCACCGACCGGGACCCCTTGTGGTATAAACAGATCCCGGAGGTCAACACCCGACAGCGCGATGCGCCCTCGGGTGCATTTTGGCTTTGTGTCTTGCTTTTCGGCGCTGGAATACCGAGGTTTCGGGTGTCCGAAACCATGCAAGGAAGAGCCGATGTTTGAAAACCTCCAGGACCGTCTTGGTTCCATCCTGAATGGACTGACCGGCCGTGGCGCCTTGTCCGAGGCGGATGTCTCGGCGGCGTTGCGTGAGGTGCGTCGTGCGCTTCTTGAAGCGGACGTAGCGCTCGAGGTCGTTCGTGACTTCATCGAACGCGTTCGTGAAAAGGCTGTCGGGGCAGCCGTCCTGAAATCGATCAAGCCCGGCCAGATGGTCGTCAAGATCGTCCATGACGAGCTGGTCGAAATGCTCGGCAGCGAGGGCGTTGGCGTCGATCTCATAGCAGCAGCCCCTGTCGTCATCATGATGGTTGGTCTGCAGGGTTCCGGTAAGACGACGACCACGGGCAAGATCGCCAAGCGATTGACTGATCGCGATCGCAAGAAGGTGCTTATGGCATCTCTCGATACCCGTCGTCCGGCAGCCCAGGAACAGCTTCGCCAGCTCGGTGTCCAGACGGGTATCGACACACTGCCGATTATTGCCGGGCAGTCGCCGACGGATATTGCATCGCGTGCCGTGCAAGCTGCAAAGCTTGGTGGTCATGACGTTGTTCTTCTCGATACGGCCGGTCGGACCCATATCGACGAACCGCTGATGATCGAGATGGCCGAGATCAAGTCTCGCGCCAAGCCGCATGAAATCCTTCTGGTTGCCGATGCCCTGACCGGTCAGGATGCCGTTAATCTCGCGCGCAATTTCGATGAGCGCGTCGGCATTACCGGCCTTGTGTTGACCCGTATGGACGGTGATGGCCGTGGCGGTGCAGCGCTTTCGATGCGTGCCGTCACCGGAAAACCGATCAAGCTGATCGGCGTCGGTGAAAAGATGACGGAACTCGACGAGTTCCACCCGCGTCGCATCGCCGACCGTATCCTCGGCATGGGCGACATTGTTTCGCTGGTCGAAAAGGCGGCCGAAAACATCGACGCTGAAAAAGCCCGCGCGATGGCCGAGAAGATGGCCAAGGGCAAGTTTGACCTCAACGACCTCGCCGAACAGATCAAGCAGATGCAGGCCATGGGTGGCATGGGCGGGATCATGGGCATGATGCCGGGCATGGCCGGCATGAAGGACAAGATGTCGGCAGCCGGCCTGGATGACAAGATCTTCAAGCGCCAGCTTGCCATCATTTCCTCGATGACCAAAGCCGAGCGTGCCAATCCCGATATCCTCAAGCATTCCCGCAAGAAGCGCATCGCCAGCGGCTCCGGTACGGACGCTTCCGATATCAACAAGCTGCTCAAGATGCACCGCCAGATGGCCGACATGATGAAGGCCATGGGCGGCAAGAAGGGCGGCGGCATGATGAAGCAGATGATGGGCGGTATGGCGGCCAAGATGGGTCTTGGCGGCATGGGTGGAATGGGCGGCATGCCTGATCTTTCCAAGCTCGACCCCAAGCAGCTTGAAGCCCTTGCCAAGCAGGCGGAATCCGCCGGAATCAAGCCGGGTGGCCTGCCAGGTCTTGGCGGCGGTGGATTGCCGGGCCTTGGTGGTCCGCGTCTACCCGGTCTGGGCGGTGGTGGCCTTCCCGGCCTGCCGAAGAAGAAGTGAGTGGGCCGATGATTGATCAGACCGTCAAGGAACAGCTCGCCGGCTATCGCCAGTCGATCGACAATATCGATGCCGCCCTTGTGCACATGCTTGCCGAGCGCTTCCGCTGCACGAAAGCGGTCGGCGTTCTGAAAGCGACCCACGAATTGCCGCCGGCTGATCCGGCGCGCGAAGAATACCAGATCGCCCGCCTGCGCCGTCTCGCTCAGGATGCCAATCTGGATCCGGATTTCGCCGAGAAGTTCCTGAACTTCATCATCAAGGAAGTCATCCGGCATCATGAAGCCATTGCCGCCGAACATGGCGGTGCAACCGAAAAGACCGCCTGACGGCGGCCTCAACAAGAAAACGGATGGCAAAGCGCCGTCCCGAAAGAAACCAAGGAGTGTCTCAATGTCCCTCAAGATTCGTCTCGCCCGTGGCGGTTCCAAGAAGCGTCCTTTCTACCAGATCGTCGTTGCTGACGCCCGCGCACCGCGTGACGGCCGTTTTCTCGAGAAGGTCGGTTCCTGGAACCCGATGCTCGGCAAGGATCATGAAAAGCGCGTTGAACTGAACGCCGAGCGCATTCAGGAATGGATTGCCAAGGGCGCACAGCCGACCGACCGCGTTCTGCGTTTCATGGCGGAAGCTGGCCTTGCTCAGCGTCCGGCCCGTAACAACCCGAACAAGGCAAAGCCGGGCAAGAAGGCTCAGGAGCGCGCTGCCGAGAAGGCACAGAAGGCTGCTGACGCTGCAGAAGCTGCTGCCGCCGCAGAATAATTGCTGCTGAATAGCTTTAAAGACGGGTGGCGGTTTTCCGCCGCCCGTTTTTGCGTTTTCTTTCCTGGCGGTTCGTCATAAAACGGCGTAACGCTCGAACGGGTGGTACGATCATGACAAAGCCTACGACAAAGTTGGAGAATCCGGTGCTGATGGCCGTCATCGGTGCGGCACAAGGCCTGCGCGGCGAAGTCCGCGTCAAGACCTTTACCGGTGACCCGCTGTCCCTTGGCGACTATGGCAATCTCTACAGTGCCGACGGGCGCATGTTTGAGATCCTGGAGTTGCGCGAAGCCAAGACCGTCGTCGTTGTTCGTTTCCGGGGCATCAATGATCGCAATGCGGCCGAAGCGTTGAATGGTCTGGAACTCTTCATCGAGCGCGATGCCCTGCCAGATGATGAACTTGAGGAAGACGAGTTCTATTATGCCGATCTTGAAGGCCTCGAAGTCTATGATGGCGAAGGCAAGCATTATGGGGCGGTCACCGGCGTCTATGATTTCGGTGCTGGCGATCTTCTGGAGCTGAAGGGTCCCGGTCGCCGCCCGGTCCTTATTCCCTTTTCCGAAGCTGCTGTGCTTGAGATCGATCTTGAAGATGGACGCATTCTTGTCGATCCGATTGCCGCCGGTCTGAAGGAAGAGAATGACGGCAAGCCCTCCTATGGCAAGGGGAAACCCTATGGGCAGGGCAAGCCTGGCAACAAGGGCTCCTGAAGCCACATGACCTTCAAGGCTTCTGTTCTTACTCTCTATCCGGACATGTTCCCGGGCCATCTTGGACAGGCGCTGGCCGGTCGCGCGCTGGAACGCGGCGACTGGTCTCTGGAGGCAGTGCAAATCCGTGATTTCGCCCAGGACAAGCACCGCAGCGTTGACGATACGCCCTCCGGCGGCGGTGCCGGTATGGTGCTCCGACCGGATGTTCTGGCCCGCGCAATCGATACGCTGCCCGCCGACGGGCGTCCGCGCCTGCTGATGAGCCCCCGGGGTCGTCCCTTGTCCCAGGACAAGGTTCGTTCAATTGCCGAAGGCGATGGTGTTGTCATCGTCTGCGGTCGTTTTGAAGGAATAGACCAGCGGGTCATCGACAGCCGGCAGCTGGAAGAAGTTTCCATAGGTGACTATATTCTCTCTGGCGGAGAGCCGGCTGCCCTGACCTTGCTCGATGCCGTCGTTCGAATTCTGCCCGGCGTCATGGGCAATCAGCTCTCGGGCGTGCATGAGAGCTTCGAGGATGGCCTGCTGGAGCATCCCCATTATACTCGGCCTCAGGTCTTCGAAGGCGTTGAGATCCCGGCTGTCCTGACCTCCGGAAATCATGCGGCCATCGAGAAATGGCGGCGCGAGCAGTCTTTGAAGCTGACCCAGGAACGCCGCCCGGATCTTCTTGTGTCCACCGGGCAAACTCAGCCGGTCACGAAGTAATAGGCGGCAAGGCCAAGGCCCGAAGCGACAACGACCCAGCGCAGAATGCCCTGCGGCACCTTGCGGGCGATTGCGACACCGGCATATCCGCCCAGTGCAACAGCCGGGATCATTACCAATGCATGCGGCCAGGAGAGGGCGCCGGCGCTGGCGAATACCACGATGGCGACCGCTGCAATGACGATGGACAGGAAGTTCTTGAGAGCATTCAGGCGATGATAGTCGCCACCGCTTGCCAGGCTCAGGGACGCCAGCATCATGATCCCCATTCCGGCGCCGAAGAAGCCGCCGTAAAAAGATGTGATTGTCTGGATGATGAGCCCAAGGGGCGTCGCCGGATGGCTTTCCCCTGATGTCTTTGGCCGGAGCAGCGGACCGGCGGCAAAGACAGCGGTCGCCGCGATCAGCAGCCAAGGCACCATGGCGCGAAAGGATGGGTTGGATAACGAGATCAGGAAGAGCGCACCACCAACTGCGCCGAGCGCTGATACCAGGCCCAGCAACACTGCACTTTTCCAGAGCTTGGCGAACTCGCGGCGATAGGCGAGGGTCGAGGTGATGTAACCCGGGATCTGGGTGACTGAGGATGTCGCATTGGCGGCGATGGGCGGCAGACCTGCCAGCGTCAATGCGCCAAATGTCAGAAAGGTACCGCCGCCAGCGATCGCGTTCACCACGCCAGAAAAAAAGCCGGCGGCAAACAGGACCGCGATGATTGTAAGGGACATGATGCAGGGACTCCTCTTGCCGTTCCTGATAGGCGGCGTCTGCCTGACCTGCAAGGCTGATGGCGACAAATTTGGAGCGTTGGGGGTGACAATCGCCGTTCGTTGGTGTAATGGCCCGCTCGGTATCAGGACAAAAGTCCGTCAGCCAAAACAAAGAACAGCGAATTCGCTCGGCCTATCCGGCCATGTCCTGCGGCAAGACCTAGGGATTGATGATGAGCGCTCTGGCCGTTTCAGAAGAAATTGAGGTTAGACATGAACATTATCCAACAGCTGGAAGCCGAACAGGTTGCCAAGATCGAAGCCAAGCGCAAGCTGCCGGACTTTTCTCCTGGCGACACTCTGCGCGTCAACGTGACCGTCAAGGAAGGCAATCGTACTCGCGTGCAGGCCTATGAAGGCGTTTGCATCGCGCGTTCAGGCGGCGGCATCAACGAGAGCTTCACCGTTCGCAAGATCTCCTACGGCGAAGGCGTTGAACGCGTATTCCCGGTTCACTCTCCGATGCTCGAAAGCGTCGAGATCGTTCGCCGCGGTAAGGTCCGTCGCGCCAAGCTCTACTATCTGCGTGATCGTCGCGGCAAGTCGGCTCGTATCGTTGAAAACACCAACACCCGCGCCCGTAAGCTGAATGATGCCGAGCGCGCCGCCGTTGCTGAAGAAAAGGCACGTCTGGAAGCGGAAAAGGTTGCAGCCGCACAGGCGCTCGCTGCTGAAAAGGCCGCTGCGGAAGCCGCTAAAGCCGCAGCCGCTGCAGAAGCTGCTGCCGCTGAGGGCAAGGCTGAATAAGCTTTCCTAAATGGTTTGTTTGACGAGAGGCGATCCGGTTGGGTCGCCTTTTGTTTTTTGCTCGGCCAGATCCAGCCAGCCTCGCTGCGTGATGATCTGGAGAACGTCGACCCGACCCTGCTCTTCTGGCTTGTCGAGTAGTCTCAGGCATGTATTTCCTTCGATGAATCGGGTCTTCCCGTCGGTGTTCCCTTGCCAGAAGAGAAGGAATTGTGACACTCTCGCAGCGCCACAATTCAGGAGACATCCATGTTTCAACGCCGCGCTTTCCTCGCCGGTCTTTCCGCCCTTGCGTTTTTTCCTTTCAGCCTTCAGGCCGCAGAACTGCCGGATCTCGGTGGCCAGACAGTCGTCGTCGTGACGGAAAACGCCTATCCACCCCTGCAATTCGTCGATCCGAAAACCGGGGAGCAGGTCGGTTGGGAATATGATGCGATGAACGAGATCGCCAAGCGGCTGAATTTCAAGGTGGAGTATCAAAACACCTCCTGGGATGCGATGATTCAGGCTGTGTCCGACGGGCAGTACCAGGTCGGCATGACCGGCATTACGATCCGCGATGACCGCAAGGAAAAGGTTGATTTCTCCGAGCCCTATATGCGTTCCGAGCAATTCATGCTGGTCCGTGGAGAGGAAAGCCGCTTTACGGATGCCGAAAGCTTTGCCGCCTTTGAAGATGGTTTGATCGGTGCACAGCCGGGCACGACACCCTTCTACACCGCCGTCTACTCCATTCTCGACGGTAATGAGGCCAATCCGCGCATCAAGCTGTTTGAAACATTCGGTGCCACCGTCCAGGCGCTGAAGACCGGCGACGTCGATGTGGTGCTGACTGATGGTACAGCCGGCAAGGGTTATGTCGACACATCGAATGGTGGCCTGAAACTGATCGGCGGCCCGCTTGGTACAGAGGACTTCGGTTTCATCTTGCCGAAGGGATCGGAACTCGTGGCGCCAATCAACGCTGCCATTGAGGCGCTCAAGGCTGATGGCACGATCGACGCCCTGAATAAGAAATGGTTTCTTGACTACAAGATGGGCGAATGACGCCCTGCAGCAATTCTGACAATGGGCCAGGGCGCTGATGGCTTTTCAGACCCTTCCCAGTTCCGACGGCAGAGGCGACCGACCCTGGTGGTTGTTCGCCTTCCTTGCCATGGCGGTTGCTCTCGGCTTGGTGATTGTGCTGAGCGATGTGTATACGCAGGTCTTTCAGACTGTCTCGAAGGGTGTTTGGGTCACCATTTTCGTGACCCTTGTCGGTTTCGCACTCGCCTCCGTTCTTGGCCTGGTCATGGCCCTTCTCGGCATGTCCGACAGCCTGATCCTCCGGCAGATCTCGCGCTTTTACATTGAAGTCATACGCGGAATTCCGATTCTGGTCCTGTTGTTCTACATTGCCTTTGTCGGCGCACCGGGCTTTGTGGCTCTTTACAATCTCATCCTATCGCCTCTGATCGATCGAGGCTGGGTCGATCAAATGATGGTCCGGGATGTCTCGCTGATGTGGCGTGCCATCATTGCCTTGATGATCGGATATTCGGCCTTCATTGCCGAGATCTTCCGTGCGGGTTTCCAATCCATCGACAAGGGGCAGATCGAGGCGTCGATGGCACTTGGCCTGTCACGCTATCAGCGGTTCCGGCTCATCGTTTTCCCGCAGGCCATTCGCGTCATCTTTCCGCCGCTCTCGAATGATTTCGTCGCCATGGTCAAGGATTCCTCGCTTGTCTCGGTTCTCGGTGTTGCCGACATCACCCAGATGGGCAAGATCTATGCCTCCGGTTCCTTTCGTTTCTTTGAGACCTATTCCATCGTGGCCTATGTTTATCTTGTTCTGACCATTGGCCTTTCGCTGTTGCTGCGCGGCTTTGAGAAGCGGATGCGGGAGCGACGCGGTTGAGCCTGAGGTATCGCTAATGGTCGAGGCGATTGACCGCCTGGTGGCCGGACTGCAGCGGCTCGGTTACTATGCCAGTGGAATTGCGCGGCATGCGGTTCCTGCCAGTTGGTACAGCCGATGGCGCGACGAGATCATGGTCGGTCTGGGCAATAGTCCGGATGTCGACCTTCTGTTTGAACGGGCCAATTACTACAATCGCCTGACACCGGGCACGCTGCCTCTACCGCAAGTGCCGCTTTCCAAGATCGATCGTTCAAGAAGTCGATACTTTCTCGATTTTGACCAGTATCTGCGTTTCTTCGAGCGGGATCTTCGCGTCGATTACATCTATGGAGATGTGACAACGATCCCGGACAAGGCCGCGATTGTGAAAAGCCGACCAGTTGGCGGGGACAATCAGAATTCGGTCCTGCTCAATCTCGACAAGTTCCGGCATTTCCGGACATTTCGTGACGGAATAAGCTGGGACCAAAAGATTCCGAAGGTGGTCTGGCGGGGAAGCCTCAACAATCCCCTTCGCCGTGCCCTCGTTGCACGTCACGCCGACAGTCCATTCGCCGATGTAGGCCATGTTGGCGAAGTTAAGGAAGGTTTGTCACCGCGACCCTTCCTCAGCCCCGCCGATCAGCTCAGCTTCCGTTACATCCTCTCCATTGAGGGCTTCGACGTTGCGACCAATCTCAAATGGATCATGGCCTCCGGCAGTGTCTGCTTGATGCCGCAAAGCCGCTTCGAGACCTGGTTCATGGAAGGGCGCCTCACGCCGGGGCACCATTTCGTTGCCGTTCGGGATGATTTCGCCGATCTTGAAGAAAAAATCGACATGCTGGAAAGCAGTCCTGACCTCGCCGCCGAGATTGTCCGGAACGCCAATGCCTATTTCGCGTCCTTTCGTGACAGACGGATCGAGCGCCTCGTGTCGCTGCTGGTCTTGCAGAAATATTTTGAGGCAACCGACCAGCTTGCGCCCGGTCCACTCTCTCACCGCTTCTTCGCCTAGCCGATTGCCTGTTTTTCGGAAACTTGGTATGGGAACCCCATGAAAACGAAGACAACGGATGCGGTCATGCGTCGAAGTGCCTTTGTCCTGCAGGACCACAAGCGTCTGCCGGCTCGCTTCTTCTCGCGCATCTCGGGCGCGCTTGCCAGCCTTCGAGGCTGATTGCGTTTTGCCGCAGTGCGGCACTGGCATGTCTTTCGTGAAACCCGCTTTTCTTTTCCTCAGTCCGGATGGAATTCAATCATGAGCGCACCCCGCACCCTTTATGACAAGATCTGGGACGACCACGTCGTTGACCAGCAGGATGATGGCACCTGTCTTCTCTACATCGACCGTCACCTCGTCCACGAAGTGACGAGCCCGCAGGCCTTCGAGGGTCTGCGCATGGCGGGCCGCAAGGTCCGCGCCCCGCAGAAGACGCTGGCCGTCGTGGACCACAACGTCCCGACCTCGCCGGATCGCCACCTTGGCATCAAGAACGAGGAAAGCCGCATCCAGGTCGAGGCGCTCGCCAACAACGCGGCCGAATTCGGCGTCGAGTATTACTCGGCCTCCGACAAGCGCCAGGGCATCGTGCACATTGTCGGTCCGGAACAGGGCTTCACGCTGCCGGGCATGACCATTGTCTGCGGTGACAGCCACACTTCGACGCATGGCGCTTTCGGCGCGCTGGCACACGGCATCGGTACGTCTGAAGTCGAGCACGTGCTCGCGACCCAGACGCTGATCCAGAAGAAGGCGAAGAACATGCTGGTGCGCGTCGACGGGAAGTTGCCCGAAGGCGTCACCGCAAAGGACATCATCCTCGCCATCATCGGTGAGATCGGCACGGCCGGTGGTACCGGCCATGTCATCGAATTCGCTGGCGAAGCGATCGAATCGCTGTCGATGGAAGGCCGCATGACCGTCTGCAACATGACGATCGAGGGCGGCGCCCGCGCCGGTCTGATCGCGCCTGATGAAAAGACCTTCGAATATATCAAGGGCAAGCCGCGCGCGCCCAAGGGTGAAGCCCTCGAACAGGCAATCGCCTATTGGAAGACGCTGAAGTCCGACGAAGGCGCGCATTTCGATCGCGTCGTCGTTCTCGATGCGGCCAACCTGCCGCCGATCGTCTCCTGGGGCTCTTCGCCGGAAGACGTCGTCTCGGTTCAGGGTGTCGTTCCGAACCCTGACGATATCCAGGACGAGACCAAGCGCGCCTCGAAGTGGCGTGCGCTCGATTACATGGGCCTCAAGCCGGGCACCAAGATCACCGATATCGCCATCGACCGCGTCTTCATCGGCTCCTGCACCAATGGCCGTATCGAAGATCTGCGCGAAGTCGCCAAGGTTGTCGAAGGCAAGACGGTTGCCTCCACCGTATCCGCCATGATCGTTCCGGGCTCCGGCCTGGTCAAGGAACAGGCGGAGGCCGAAGGCCTCGACAAGATCTTCAAGGCGGCCGGCTTCGATTGGCGCGAGCCGGGCTGCTCCATGTGCCTTGCCATGAACGACGACCGCCTGAAGCCGGGCGAGCGCTGCGCCTCAACCTCGAACCGCAATTTCGAGGGACGTCAGGGCTTCAAGGGCCGCACCCATCTTGTCTCGCCTGCCATGGCAGCCGCTGCCGCCGTGGCCGGTCATTTCGTCGACATCCGCGACTGGCAGTAAGCCATTCGGTTCATTGACCGAAACTGCTTGTGGAGGCGCCGCGTGATCAAGAGATCATGCGGCGCCTTTATTGTTTTCAGAAGCTTGCGGTCATCGGGTCAGGCCCGATCCGGGCATTTTTGTCATCCAGGGCAATTAGTGCCGACATGTCGTCGTTCGAGAGCTGGAAGTCGAAAACCTTGAAGTTTTCCGCGATACGGGAAGGCGTCACGGATTTGGGAATGACGACGAAACCACTTTGAATGTGCCAGCGGATAATCACCTGCGCCGGGGTGCGGCCCAGCTTTTCGGCAATGCCCGTGATCACCGGGTGGCTCAAGAGCTTGCCCTGACCGAGCGGGCTCCAGGACTGGGTGATGATCTTGTGCTTGTCGTGGAAGGCCCGGTTTTCCTTCTGTTGGAAGTCGGGATGCAATTCGATCTGGTTCAGCACAGGGACTACGCCCGTTTCCGCGATGATCTTCTCCAGGTGCTCGGGATAAAAGTTCGAAACGCCAATCGATTTCGCGCGGCCTTCCTCCTTCAGCCGTACAAAGGCTTTCCAGGTGTCGACGAACAGGCCTCGATGGGGTGACGGCCAGTGGATCAGGTAGAGATCCACATAGTCGGTGCCAAGCCGCTTCAGGCTTGCGTCAAATGCCTTCATCGTCTGGTCGTAACCTTGCTCCGTGTTCCAGAGCTTGGTGGTCAGGAAGATGTCGCTGCGGGCGACGCCGGATTGACGCATGCCCTCGCCAACGCCCTCTTCGTTCTCATAGATTGCCGCGGTATCGACATGACGATAGCCGGCAACCAATGCGGCCTTGACCGCTGGGGCCGCCTCGTCATTTGGCGTCTGCCAGACACCCAGGCCGACCTGAGGGATCTTTTGGCCATCGTTGAGCGTTACGTGCGGCTGGTCCATCATCTTGGAAATCTCCTTGAACAATAAGTGCTGAAATGAAGATCGCAGATCTTCAGGTGCCAATAGCATGGACAAATGCTCGGCATGGTCGAGAACGCAGGCAATGTGCCTGCTTCCAGCTCTTTATCTAGGTTTTTGGGGTGGCATTGGAAGCTTTCAGGGCGGAATTCTGTTGATCATCTCTTCAGCGACACTGAAACAGGATTGGCAGTTTCTGCCTTGAAGCCCGCCAGGCTGCTCGTCCAGCTACCGTGGCTTGGCTTAGCGATTGTCCCAGTCGTTCCGGATCTTTTCTCCAATCATGCAGTCCGTCGCCTGTTCTACCGATGCCGGGATGGCTTCGGCCGGCAAGAGCCCACTGATCTCCATCACAAGCTTGCGCCGAATGGCCGGTGCGAAGTCTTCGATTTTCTTTACCGGCAGGACAAAGGCGCCGGGGCCCCCTATGACGCAGTCTGCATAATACTTGTCGAGGGGAACCATGGCCATCGAGGGACGGATCATGATCGCGAGACCGTTGATGATGATACCCTCAGACAGAGCTTTGTCGCGGGAGGGAGCAACTGGCAGTCCCCGATTGTTCGGTCCGTCGCCGGATACATCTATGACCTGGCGCAGCCCCTGATAGTCGTTCTGGTCGAACAGGTTGGCTCCGAATTCAATCGCACTGGAGATTGACGTCCCGCGCAGCCCGGTCTGGCTGTGGGCCTGAAGTTTTGCCGCGAAGTCTGCCGCTTCCTCGGCGTTTGAAATGATCTGCCAATCCACGACAGCATCGGTATAGACGCCGCCAGCCCATTCATAATAGGCAACCGCGATCTGGCCGATCAAGCCGTTCTGGATCGCGTTGATAAAGTCGGGGTGCTGGAGAGCAGCGATATAGCCGGCACGTTGGACCTGCAGTTCATCCCAATCCATGGAGCGGGACACGTCGACGGCGAGGATCAGCTCCACATCCACCTCCGTTGTCCCCGTGCGTATGGAAGACTGCAGGGCCGGGGCCGTACTCAGGGAGAGGAACATTGCTAGTGTGGCAAGCATGACGAAATCCCATGACCATCCATCTCAGAGGCGAAGGGTAACACAGGATTTGCTGGTCGCGAGGAAGCGATCTGGCGATCGGTTCAATTTCTGGTGAAGATGAACCAGATCCTACAGGACCGTAAAACGGGTCCCCGCTCGCATATACGGGAGGATACGGGCCAGATCGCGTTGAGACGGGGCGATGCAGCCTTCGGTCGGGGTGAAGCCGGGTCTCGCGACATGGAAAAAAATTGCCGAGCCGCGCCCGCGACTGCGTGACGTGATGTTCCAGTCGAGGACGATGCACAGATTGTAGAGTTCGTCAGTCCGGCAGAGTTTTTCGTGTCCAGCCGAAAAGGGCGCGGCGACCGGTCGGTTATAGGCCGCATGGCTTGGTTCGTCGCACCAGAGCATACCGGATTTCAGCCGCTTCATGGGAAGGCTTGTACGAATGCCGGTGCGGAGCCGGTCACCGCGCAAATAGCCGGACATCAGCGGCATTGATGCCCTCGGTGTCGCACCATCGCCCTCGCGCTTGAAGCTTGTGATGCCGGACCGGCCTATGGCCGCCCTGAGCCGCAACGGGCCGAATTGCAGAATGGCCTGTGTCTTGTGCAAAGGCGCCCTGCGGACCACGATCCTTGCGCCGTCTCGCCGATTTTGCTCAGTCCTTCTCACGAGATTTTGCCTTGTCCGTGAAGATTGTTGTATTCATAGCACTTCAACAGGTTCCACATCGACTTACATCTCTTGGCAAAATCAGGTTGACCAAGCATGCTTTAGACCTGAGGTGGCACGAGAGCAAACAGAACCGGAAGGATTAGAGGCATGACTGCGCGGACCATTCTGCTCGTCGACGACGATGATGATCTCAGGCAAACGCTGGTCGAGCAGTTGTCTCTTTACGAAGAGTTCTCTCTTCTGCAGGAGGCGAATGCCACAAAGGGAATGAACGTGGCCAAGAACAGTCAGGTTGACCTCCTGATCATGGATGTCGGCCTGCCGGATATGGATGGCCGAGAAGCCGTGAAGCTTCTGAGAAAGGGCGGCTTCAAGTCACCGGTCATCATGCTCACCGGCCATGATACCGATTCCGATACGATCCTTGGTCTGGAAGCCGGCGCCAATGATTATGTCACCAAGCCCTTCCGCTTCGCCGTTCTGCTTGCCCGTATCCGGGCCCAGTTACGTCAGTTCGAACAGAGCGAGGACGCCACATTCGGAGTCGGACCCTATGTGTTCAAGCCAAGCCAGAAGCTTTTGACGACCGAAGACGGAAAGAAGATCCGGCTGACCGAAAAGGAGTCAGCAATCATCCGCTATCTGTATCGCGCAGGCCAAAAGGTCGTGACACGCGATATCCTGCTGGAGGAGGTCTGGGGTTACAATTCCGGCGTGACGACACATACGCTGGAAACCCATGTCTATCGCCTTCGTCAGAAGATCGAGCGCGACCCTTCGAACGCTGAAATCCTCGTGACGGAAAACGGTGGTTACAAGATCGTCCCCTGATCGAGACAAAACATGAGGGAAAGGGTCGTTTCCCGGTCCGATTTGCGCTATTCGAAAACAGGTCACCGGATAATCCGTTGGCCTGTTTTAAGTTTTGATCCCGGGTTGGTCCATGGCGCTGATTGATGACATCGATATTCTTGCCCAGGTTCCTCTGTTTGCAGGCATGGAGACCGATCAGTTGCGCCTGATCGCATTCGGGGCCGATCACCGGACAGTGGCGGCGGGTCAGGTGCTGTTCCGCGAGCATGCACCCGCCGAATGCGCCTATGTGGTCATACGGGGTGCCTTCGAACTTGCTGTCACGGGGCGCAGCGGTCAAAGCGTGGTCGAAACCGAGGTAGGGCCAGGTGTGATGCTTTCCGAGCTGGCTCTCATCACCATGGTCGAGCGCAAGTTCACCGCTGTTGCGACACAGGATTCGGAAGTCATTCGCATTACGCGAAGCCTGTTTCACCGGCTGCTGGAGGAGTATCCCTCCATGGCTCGGCATGTCGAAGGCCGGATCAAGGATACATTGGCAGCTTTGGTCGAAGGCTCAAACGCACTTTCCGGGCGCTTCCAGTAGCATAGTGCGCTATATATCGCCCGCTATCCATCATCCGAAATAGGCTGTGACGGGAACGTGGTCGGAAGGCTGGTTCCATCCGCGTGCTTCCTTCAAGACCTCTATGCTTGCAAGAAAAGGGGCCAGACCCGGAGATGACCAGATATGGTCAAGCCTGCGTCCCCGGTCTGCTGCGGCCCAATCCTTGGCGCGGTAACTCCACCAGGTGTACAGCTTTTCGCTTTCTGGCACATGCTGGCGCATCAGATCGACCCACTGGCCCTGCCGCATGACCTCCAGCAGTCCCTCGGTCTCAACAGGGGTGTGGCTCACGATTTTCAGCATCTGTTTGTGGGACCAGACATCGTGCTCGAGTGGCGCGATATTCAGATCTCCGACCAGAATGGCTTCCGTGCATTGCTCGGCCAAGGCTGACAAGGCCCTCATTTCCGCGATGAAATCGAGCTTATGGCCGAATTTTGGATTGGTCTCCCGATCGGGCTCGTCACCGCCGGCCGGAACATAAAAGTTGTGCAGACGTATCCTTCTGCCTTCCCAGTGGAAGATTGCCGAGATGTGGCGGCTGTCTCCCACGCCGCAATAATCCTGCCGATGGTCTTCCGTCAATGGTAGCTTCGAGCAGATGGCGACGCCGTGATAGCCCTTCTGACCGTGGATAACGATGTTGCTGTAGCCGAGTGCCGTGAGCTCATCGACCGGGAACTGGTCGTTCTGGCACTTGATTTCCTGCAGGCAAAGGATATCTGGCGCGGTGCGCTTCAGGAAATCCTCAACGATCGGCAGCCGAAGCCTGATCGAGTTAATGTTCCAGGTGCTGATCGAAAAGGTCATCGGCTCATCCTCTATGTTGAACCACACTTAAGCAAAAATCTGCCTCGGCAATAGAAAAAGGCGGCCCGCACGCCCAGCAGACCGCCTTTCTCCACAGAACTGGCCCGCGCCTCAGCGCCTTTGCATGTGGACGTCCCGATAGGGGATTTCGAACACGCTCGGATCGAACTGAACTCCGCTTTCGACATTGAAGATCATCACCGATGTGTCCTTGTTCTGCAGGTCGGTGATCGTCCACTGGCGCAGTTCGAAGGTTTTGGGGTCAAACATCAGCGTAATCGTCGAATCACCCAGTAAGCTTCTGTCGCCGAGAACGATGGTTGTCAGGTCTGCCTCTTCCTTGACGTCGCGCACCATCTGATTGCCGAGGTCGATCCTGTCAGCCAACAGAAGGCTCAAAGGAGTCTTGGAAAGAGGGTAGAGATCCCAGGTCTTCAGTTTCGTGTTGCCAATCACCACGTTCTTGCCGTCAGCAATGACGCGCATGGGAGAGGGCTTCTCGTAGTTGAAGCGGAGTTTGCCTGGCCGTTCAATGAAGAACTTGCCGCCGGTCTGCTCGCCTCGAGGACCAAACTGGACAAACTCGCCCATCATGGTCTTCACGCTGGAAAAATGATCGGCAATCTGTTGCGCGGCACTATTGGCTTTTACTGGCAGCGGGAAGCTTGCAAGTGCAAGAATCGCGGCTCCGCCCAGAATGAAGCTCCGGCGCGTTGTCTGGCCGGGCAGCACAACCTCGGTTTCAAAGATGTTTCTGGTCATCCAGTACTCCTTCATATGCTGCGTGTTTGACGGAAAAAGGCGGCGTCTTCATGGCCGTTTTTAGGATTGCAGTTGCTGCGGCAACTCGTCCCTTCAGGCTTTGTTCCCAGCGCCTTCAACGCTCCAGGATGTCCCCTTCGGTTGGCACGAGTATCTCGCGCTTGCCCGCATGATTGGCCGGCCCGATAATGCCTTCCTGTTCCATCCGTTCGATCAGCGAGGCCGCGCGATTGTAGCCGATGCCGAGCCGCCGCTGCACGTAAGAGGTCGAGGCTTTGCCGTCTCGCAGAACGATTGCGACCGCCTGATCATAGGGATCGTCGGATTCGGACAGGTTGGCCGTACCGCTCGGGCCGCCGCCATCCTCATCGTCGTCATCATCAATCGTAATGGCATCGAGATATTGCGGCGATCCCTGGGTCTTGAGATAGGCAACGATTTCCTCGACCTCATTGTCCGAGACAAACGGACCATGGACACGCTGAATGCGCCCGCCACCGGCCATGTAGAGCATGTCACCCATGCCTAGGAGTTGTTCGGCTCCCTGTTCTCCCAGGATGGTGCGGCTGTCGATCTTCGATGTCACCTGGAAGGATATGCGGGTCGGGAAATTGGCCTTGATGGTGCCGGTGATGACGTCAACCGAAGGACGCTGCGTGGCCATGATGACATGGATTCCGGCTGCGCGCGCCATCTGCGCCAGACGCTGAACCGCGCCTTCGATGTCCTTGCCTGCAACCATCATCAGGTCTGCCATCTCATCGATGATGACGACGATGTATGGGATCGGCTGCAGATCGAATTCTTCGGTTTCGTAGATCGCCTCACCGGTCTGCCGATCAAACCCGGTCTGGACGGTGCGCGTCAACACCTCGCCCTTTTCCATCGCTTGCTCGACACGGCTGTTGAAGCCATCAATGTTGCGCACCCCGATCTTTGACATTTTCTTGTAGCGCTCTTCCATCTCGCGGACGGTCCATTTGAGCGCGACGACTGCCTTTTTCGGATCGGTGACAACGGGGGACAGCAGATGCGGAATCCCATCATAAACCGAGAGTTCAAGCATCTTCGGGTCGATCATGATCAGGCGGCACTTTTCCGGCGGCAGGCGGTAAAGCAGCGAAAGGATCATGGTATTGATGGCAACCGACTTACCTGAGCCTGTGGTGCCGGCCACCAGAAGGTGGGGCATCTTGGCGAGATCGGCGATGACGGGCTCGCCGCCGATCGTCTTACCAAGTGCCATGGCAAGCTTCGCCTTGTTGCCATCAAAGTCCTTCGATCCGATGAGTTCGCGAAGATAGACGGTCTCGCGCGTCTGGTTTGGCAGTTCGATGCCGATGGCATTGCGACCTGGCACCACCGCGACGCGTGCGGCAATGGCGCTCATGGATCGCGCGATATCGTCTGCAAGGCCAATCACGCGTGAAGACTTGATGCCCGGTGCCGGTTCCAGTTCGTAAAGCGTCACGACCGGACCGGGGCGGACATGGATGATCTCGCCCTTTACGCCGAAGTCTTCCAGAACGCCTTCCAGAAGACGAGCATTGTGTTCCAGAGCATCTGCCGAGAGCGAAGCATCGCGGGCGATTGCGCGCGGTTCCGCCAGAAGGTGGACGGAAGGTAGCTGGAAACCATCCGGTCTCAGCAGGCTGCCCTGTGCATCCCGGTCGGCGCGGACACCAGGCTTGGGCCTTGCCGCTGGTTGACTAATGCGGGGCGCCGCGCGATCTCCGCCGGCAAGCCTTGCCGGCGCTGGCTTCGGGCTCCAGTCGTCCTCGTCATCGGGCAGGATGCCTGCCGGTCGCGGGACATCGTCCATATCAAAGGGTGGCTCATCATAATCTGCAGAAAGCGACGGTGTGCGAACGATCGCGCGGCGTTCGCCCAGCACAGCCGGTGCTGCCGGTTCCAGGCTTGGTTCGACGCGTCCGCGCTGTGTTCCGGCTTTCGGACGAACTGGTTCGTTCAGTGTGCCGAATTCATCATCATTGAAGTCGTATGGCTGCTCGAAGCCATGGCGGTTTCGCTCCTGCGGTTTCAGGCCGATGAGACGCCTGACGCGGGCGCGGGCGGTGTACCAATTATGCGTGAGGGCCCCCAAGGCCAGCGCAATTGGCCCTTCGTGATCGTCTTCTTCTTCCTCGTCCTCGGCGGGGGTGGCGGTCGGCCCCTTTTCGCGCGTTGCAGGCTTCTGTGGGAATTCGGCATCCGCCTCAGGGTCTGCCGTTCCAACAATGCCTGCTGAAAAAAGCAGCAGCCATACTGCCGGAATCGACAACACCGCACCCAGCACGATGGCAAAGGTACCGGTTGGATAGGAGCCCACGAAAAGCGAGGGAAAGCGCAGGATCATGTCGCCGATGACGCCACCGGTGCCGCTTGGCAGCGGCCATGTCAATGGCGGTGGGAAACAGCCAACGACGGCGGCGGAAACAAAGGCTCCGGCAACCCAGGCGCCAAGACGGGCCGGCACCCTGTTGAATGACCGCGTTCCGATCAATGCAAAAGACCAGGCAAGAACAGGCAAAAGAGCAAGGAGGCTTGCAAGTCCGAGAAACTGCATCATCAGGTCAGCGAATATCGCGCCACCATAGCCGATGATGTTCGTCGGTGCCTTGTCAGTCGCAAAGGACAGGCTAGGATCGGCGACATTCCATGTGGCCAGTGCTGCAACGGCCAGCACAAGCAGCAGAAAGAGCCCGAAGCCGGCGAGCGAGAGTACCTGTCGCCATAGAAATGCGGTCAGGGCAAAGCGGCCCGAATCATCATGGAATGCGGCTGGATTGCCTCGTGTCATCGTATTTTGCCTGTTCATCCAACGGGGTAGCCTGCTGAAGCATGGCCCCTGAACTATAAGAGTCATGGCTGGCTCCGACCCTACAGGATGTCAGGTTAATACGGCATTAACCATGGAGACTGGTCCTTGGCGCAAGACAACAAAAAGCCCGGGCTGTTCGCCCGGGCTTCGAGAGATCAATTTGTGCCGGATTGGCTCCGGCGTGAAGGGAGGCGACCTGATGGTCGCCTTCCGCAATTTAGCGCTTGGTGAATTCCGGATAGGCTTCGACGCCGATCTCGACAACGTCGAGACCCATCATTTCTTCCTCGGCGGAGACACGAATGCCCATCGTTGCCTTCAGGATCATCCAGACGATGGCGGAGGTGATCGACACGAAGAGACCAATGATCACGATGGAGGCCAGCTGGCCATAAAGCGTCGCATCGGAGTTCGTGAAGACAACGGCAATCGTACCCCAGATACCGCAGACAAGGTGGACCGGGATGGCGCCGACGACGTCGTCGATCTTGAACTTGTCGAGCAGCGGAACGGTAACCACGACAAGGATACCACCGACGGCACCGATCAGGACGGCCGAGACGAGGCTCGGGGTCAGCGGCTCGGCCGTGATCGAAACCAGGCCGGCAAGTGCGCCGTTCAGGACCATGGTGATGTCGATCTTCTTGTAGAGGATCTGGGTCAGGACCAGAGCGGCGACCGAACCACCGACGGCAGCCATGTTGGTGTTGGCGAAGATACGGGATACGTCGGTAACATCGCCGATCGAACCCATGGCGAGCTGCGAACCACCGTTGAAGCCGAACCAGCCAAGCCACAGGATGAAGGTGCCGAGGGTCGCAAAGCCCATGTTCGAGCCCGGGATCGGGTTGACCTGACCGTTCGGACCGTATTTGCCCGCGCGCGCGCCCAGGATGATGGCACCAACCAGCGCCGCCCAGCCGCCGACCGAGTGAACAAGGGTCGAGCCGGCGAAGTCAAGGAAGCCGAAGTTGGCGTCGAGGAAGCCGCCGCCCCACTTCCAGGAGGCCTGGATCGGGTAGATGAGGCCGGTCAGGATGGCCGTAAAGATCAGGAAGGGCCACAGCTTGATGCGCTCGGCGAGCGTACCGGACACGATCGACGCGGTGGCGGCGCAGAACATCAGCTGGAAGAAGAAGTCGGAACCAGCCGAAGCATAGCTGACATCGACATCGGCCGCGGTTGCGCCGACCGGCTGAAGCGATGTGATGCTGAAGGCGCCGATCACATTGAGGATGGTCCAGTTATCGCCCGGATACATCAGATTGTAGCCGACGATGAGATACATGAGCGCGGCGATGCCGAAGAGAGCAACGTTCTTGGTCAGCTGCATCGACACGTTTTTCGAGCGCACGAGACCGGCTTCAAGCATGGCGAAGCCTGCCGCCATGAAGAAGACGAGGAAG
Source organism: Peteryoungia desertarenae (assembly GCF_005860795.2). Lineage (GTDB taxonomy): Bacteria > Pseudomonadota > Alphaproteobacteria > Rhizobiales > Rhizobiaceae > Allorhizobium > Allorhizobium desertarenae. The sequence goes on along the minus strand of NZ_CP058350.1, from coordinate 872,474 downwards.
CCAGCGACGAGGAACAGCAAGGTGTTCAGAATGTAGACCACATGCGGCGCGACGTCCGGCGCAGCTTCAGCTGCTGCAGGGGCGGCTTCCTGCGCGAAGGCCATGACCGGTGCCAGCAGCACTGCCGCCGCAGCGCCAAGGCGCAAGCAGGTGGGATTAAACTTGGTAAGTGACATCAGAAACAACTCCCCTTACAGCCGTTCTTACAGGGCTTCGGTATTGGTTTCGCCGGTACGGATACGCACGGCCTGCTCGATCGCGTAGACAAAGATCTTGCCGTCGCCGATCTGGCCGGTCTTGGCGGCAGAGGCGATTGCTTCGACGGCCTTATCCACCAGTTCGGCGGAAACGGCGATCTCGATCTTCAGTTTTGGCAGAAAGCTCACGGCATATTCCGTACCGCGATAGATCTCTGTGTGTCCCTTTTGGCGACCGTAACCCTTGACCTCGGTCACGGTGAGGCCCTGGATGCCCACAGCGGTGAGGGCTTCGCGCACCTCATCCAGCTTGAACGGCTTGATGATAGCCATCACAATCTTCATCTGGTTTCCCATCCTTTGCTTGTCCTCGGCGTGGAGCCGACTCTCCTTGCCGCTGGCAAGAAATCCGCCGAGCGACTGGACTAAGACATACAAACTGCGTGCCAGATTCAGATGGTCTGAATAAGTTATTGAATTATAAAGCCTATAAGTATGGAAGCTAATAAACAGGCATTTGGCTGCCTGTTGAGCGCACAAATTTTGTGCAGAAGAATACAGAGGCCTAATATTTAATCTTCTGCTCGTTTGCGTATCAGGCCTTCCTGCGCGACCGAGGCGATCAGCGTCCCGTCGCGGCCAAAAATACTACCCCGCGTCATCCCACGAGCGCCCGATGCGCTCGGACTGTCCTGGCTGTAGAGCATCCAGTCGTCCATGGCGCTGGGCCGGTGGAACCACATGGCATGGTCCAGGCTTGCCGCTTGAATGTCCGGAGAGAAGACTGATTTCCCATGGGCATAGAGCGAGGTATCGAGCAGCGTCATGTCTGAAAGATAGGCAAGAACTGCGGCCTGATAATGCCGGTCATTCGGAACGATGCCGGCGGCTCGAACCCAGATCTGGGCCTCCGGCTTCAGCTTCTCGTCGGAAATGTAATGCGCCAGCGACAGGGGCTTGAATTCGATGGGGCGTTCCCGACCCCAGTATTTCTTGACGCTTTCCGGCGCCTTGGCCAGAAATGTCGCGCGAAATTCCTTCTCGCCGATCAGGGTCTCCGGTGGCGCGACGGCTGGCATGACAATCTGGTGCTCGTAACCTTCTTCCTCGATCTGGAAAGACGCCGACATTGAGAATATGGCCTTGCCATGTTGAATGGCCACCACGCGGCGGGTCGTAAAGGATGCACCGTCGCGAATGCGCTCGACCTGGTAGACAATCGGAACGCTTGGATCGCCCGGGCGCATGAAATAGGCGTGCAGGGAGTGCACATGCCGGTCTCTTTCGACGCAGCGCTGCGCCGCCATCAGGGCCTGGGCAATGACCAGGCCGCCAAAAACACGCTGCCAGCCGGCCTGCGGGCTGCTGCCGCGAAACATGTTTTCTTCAAGCTTTTCAAGATCCAGGCGGTCCAGCAGGTCTTGCATGGCTGCGGTTTGCTGGGTGAACTGCGACATAATGCATGGCTCCGGTTATAGGCACCTCGTTCCGGCTGATCTATATAGGGACCTGATGCTGCACAAGAGCGAGGAATGTACCATGCTGGATTTGCTGGTTGTCGGTGGCGGTTATGTGGGCCTCTCGGTGGCGGTGGCAATCAAGCAGGCTGCCCCCCACATGGCCATCGAGGTGGTCGAGGCTGCCCCTGCCGAAGTCTGGAAGAAAGACGTCCGTGCCTCGGCGATCATTGCTGCAGCGACCAAGATGCTGGAGATCTTCGGAGTTTGGGACGAGATCGAGCCGGATGCGCAACCGATCAACCGGATGATCGTGACGGATTCAAAGGCGTCTGATCCCGTTCGCCCGGTTTTCCTGACATTTGACGGCGAAGTCGAAGAGGGGCGCCCCTTTGCCCACATGATCCCGAATGTCTCCATGGTTGCGGCCTTGCGCAATGCCTGCGAGCGGCTCGGTGTTCCAATCCGCCATGGGGTGCGCGCGACCGGGTTTCGCGACACTGGTCCTTCTGCCGAGCTGACCTTGTCCGACGGCAGCGTCATTGCATCGCGTCTCGTGGTGGCCTGCGACGGTGTGCGCTCGAAGCTCAGGGATCTCGCGGGTATCAAGACGGTTTCCTGGGACTATGGCCAGTCGGGCATCGTCACGACAGTCGAGCATGAACGACCGCATGAGGGCATGGCGGAAGAACATTTCCTTCCCGCCGGCCCCTTTGCGATCCTGCCGCTCAAGGGCAACCGTTCATCGCTTGTCTGGACCGAGCGGACCGCAGATGCCGATCGCATGGTGGCTGCCGACGATCTGATGTTCGAGGCTGAGCTTGAGCGCCGCTTCGGCCATAAGCTCGGTCAGATCCGCGCGTCTGAGGATCGCCGCGCTTATCCGCTGGGGTTGACACTCGCGCGCGCCTTCGTCGCGCCGCGTCTGGCGCTTGCCGGCGATGCGGCCCATGGCATCCATCCGATTTCCGGCCAGGGCCTCAATCTCGGCTTCAAGGATGTTGCAGCGCTTGCCGAAACGATTGTCGATGCCGATCGCCTTGGCCTCGATATCGGCTCGATGAATGTTCTGGAGCGCTACCAGATCTGGCGTCGTTTCGACACCTTCCGTATGGGGGTTACCACCGATGTGCTGAACAGACTGTTCTCCAATGACATAACGCCAGTGCGCGTCATGCGAGATTTCGGTCTGGGAGTGGTCGATCGCATGCCGAGGCTGAAGAACTTCTTCATTCGCGAGGCTGCGGGGACTTCGAATGCCGGGGCGCCGAAGCTTCTGGCAGGATATCCGATCTGACACAGGTTTCAGGAGATCACGCGATCACATGTCCAGCTTGCGGGCTTCCGATACCAGCATGATCGGTATGCCGTCGCGGATCGGATAGGCGAGCCTTGCCTTTTCCGAGATCAATTCATCACGATCACGATCAAACTTGAGGGTACCCTGCGTCAACGGACAAACCAGCAGCTCAAGCATTTTTGGGTTGATGATACCGGCGCGCTGTTCGACCATCGTCAATCCTACTGCAGGATGGTGTCAGCGTCGCCGAAGGTTCGCGCCAGCACGATTTCGGTAATCGCGATCAGCGTTTCCGCGCGTGTCTTGAGGTCCGGCGCTTCGAGCAGGGCCTGTTTTTCGGCCGGTCCGAATGGCGACATCATCGAAAGCGAATTGACCAGCGTGATATTGCTGGCCCGTTCCACGCTTTCCCAGTCTGCCTCCAGCTTGTTGGCTTCCAGATAGGCCCGGAATGCTGCCAGCAGTCCTGCCCTATTGACCTGCGTTTCTTCCTCATTGCTCGTCAAATCGCTGACAAAAGGCGCAATTTTGAACGTTCGATAAGGTTTGCTGTTAGCCACCTCGTCCATCAAACGAAAACGGCAGACTCCAGCCAAGGAGATGATGTAGCGGCCATCTCCTGTCTCCGTGAAAGATGTGATGCGACCAAGGCAGCCCATGGATGACAGGGCGGGTCGTTCTGGCAGGATGTTTGCCTGTTCTTCGCTCAATGCCGGTTGGATCATGCCAATCAGCCTGTTGCCAGCGAGTGCAGCATCGAACATGGCGAGATAGCGCGGCTCGAAGATGTTGAGAGGCAACTGTCCGCCCGGCAATAGCAAGACACCGGAGATCGGGAAGACCGGCACCGTTTCCGGCAGGTCTTGAGCGGTCAGATATCTGGCATTTCCCACTTGCATCCAAGTACACCTTGCCCGGCCCAGCCGGCCTCTACTTAAGCTCCTTATGTGGATCGCCCATGAGAAAACTCAAGGCCACAGAGCAAGTCACGCAAAGAGAATCGACGAGAGCTTGCGACGGGCCATCACTGTTGCCGGGTCCTTCGGACCCCATACCTCGAAGAACTGCAGCAATTGGCGACGTGCGCCGTCGTCATCATAGGCCCGGTCACGCTTCATAATCAGCAGCAGGTGCTCGGCGGCTTCCTCGCGCTTACCTTCCACATTGCGGATCTTGGCAAGCTTCATGCGCGCATCGTGGTCGTCCGGGTTCAGCGAAAGCGTATGCTCAAGCGCCACCGGATCTCCAAGCTTGCGAGCCTCGTCAATCTGGTCAAGCTTCTTCAGTTGCGCCTGGATTTCGGCGGTTTTCGCCACTTCTTCCGGCAACTGGCTCAACAGTTCACGGGCGCGCTGGTGCTGGTTGGCGGCTATCATGCATTCCGCCATCCCGGCGAGGGCCTTGGCATTATCGGGGTCGGCCTGCAGAACGGCAGCATAGAGCTGGGCGGCACCATCGATATTGCCAGCGGTGATCAGGCCGGATGCTTCTTCCAGAACAGCCTCGATCTGGGCCGCCTGATCGGCGCCGGCAGGACCCGCCACCTTGTCGATGAACTGGTTGATCTGGCTTTCCGGGATAGCGCCCATGAAGCCATCGACCGGCCGGCCATTGACGAAGGCGATGACGGCCGGGATGGACTGGATGCCGAGTTGCCCCGGGATTGAGGGGTGGTCATCAATGTTGAGCTTGACCAGCTTCACCCGACCACGTGCCTCGTTCACAGCCTTTTCGATCACGGGTGTGAGTTGGCGGCACGGGCCGCACCAGGGCGCCCAGAAATCGACGAGAACAGGCTGGTGACGGGATTCCTCCAGGACATCCTTGGTGAAGCCTGCCGTGGTCGTATCTTTCACCAGGCCTCCAGCCGGGGCAGGCGCTTGTGCTGCACCACCGTATTGCGCGCTGGCCGTCATCTGCTGGGTGCCGTAGCCGCCGCCATAAGGATTGCCATTGTCGCTCATTTGCGCATCTCCCGCCTGTTTGTCGCGCCGCTCGCCGGGCGCGTTTCCTGCCCGGTAAGATCGTATGTCAAGCCGTGACTTTCAAGACAAGCGGCTTGTGGCCGGTTGCCTCCATGAAACGTATCAGATCGGTGCTGCCGATCGAAGTCGTCGCATCGTTGGACAGCGGATGACAATTGATGATTTCGTGCTGCATCAGGTCGGCATCCAGAATGAAGGTCACATTTTTCTCTGTATCATTAATGGCACCCAAGGCTGTCACCGAGCCGGGCTGGACACCCAGATACTCCATCAGCTTTTCCGGCTTTCCAAAGGAAACCTTGCTCGCAGCGCCAATCAGCGTGTGGACCGTCTTCAGATCGACCACCGCGTTTTCTTCGACGGTCAACAGAAAGAAGTTGTCCTTCTTGTCCTTGACGAAGAGGTTCTTTGTATGGCCGCCCGGGATCTCGTCCCGCAGGGCAACCGATTCCGCCACGGTAAAGACAGGCGGATGGGTCTTGGTCTGATGCCGGATCCCCAGATCATCGAGGAAGCGGAAAAGGTCATCGGCAGTCTTTGGCGCGGTCGTCATCGGGACGGTCCTATTGCAAAAGGTTGAATTTCGTCGTTGAGGATTGGCGGCAGAGATAGGCGTTTCCTCGCCGCGAGACAATCTTGAACGCGGCAAAATACCTCGCATTTTCCGAGGTTTGGCCTCTTTTGTCAGCGAGCTTCAAAAAATTTTGCGGCGATCCGTCATTTCCCTGTTGCATTTGAAAAGTGGTTGGGTCATATAGCGCCCGTCGCCGCAAGTCGGACGGCCCCGATCCACTGACTACCCCAGGATCGGCGATATGAGCGGGTGTAGCTCAGGGGTAGAGCACAACCTTGCCAAGGTTGGGGTCGAGCGTTCGAATCGCTTCACCCGCTCCATTCTTCCCAACAAAAGCTGTGTTGAAAATCTGTCAGAACTCGTGGCGTATGTCGCCATGGTGGTTGGCAGACCGACGTCAGGCCGATCTGCCCAGCTCCCTTACATCTTCGAAAACACGTAATCCGTCTCCTGGCGCAGGACATCACCGGGCATCAGGATTGCATTTGGAAAGTCTGGCTTGTTGATCGCGTCGGGCCAGACCTGTGTCTCAAGGCAGAAGCCGGCGAAGTTGCCGTAGGTTCGGCCTTCAAATCCCGGCACCTGGGGCGCGACCTTGCCGCCGGAATAGAACTGCACGCCCGGTTCCGTCGTCCGAACTTCCATCGCCACGCCGGAACTGACGCTGCGTGCGAGCGCTACGCTTCGTTTCGGGCCGCGTTCCGAGGCGAAGCAGAAATTGTGATCATAGCCGATCTGGCTTCCGTCTCGCTCTCGGCGGATCGGGCGCATTTCTCGAAAGTCGAAATCGGTGCCTTCGACGGGGCGTATCTCGCCTGTCGGAATAAGCGTTTCATCAACCGGCGTGAAATGGTCGGCGGCCAGCATCAATTCGTGATCGAGAATCGTCTGGCTGCCATCCAGGTTGAAATAGGAATGGTGGCAGATGTTTGCGATCGTCGGCTTGTCCGACACCGTTTCATAGACGATGGCCAGGACACCGCCCTCTTTCAGGCTGTAAGTGGTTGTTGTGCGTGTGGTTCCTGGATAGCCGGCGCGACCTTCCGGATCTATGATCTCCAGGGTAACACTGTCGGGGGAGAGGCCGATGATCTTCCAGTTCCTCTTGCCCATTCCGTCCGATCCGCCGTGTAGATGGGTGATGCCCTTCTCGTTACATTCCAGCTGATAAACCTGTCCTTCCAGCGCAAACCGGCCATTTCCGATGCGGTTGGCGCAGCGGCCCGGTGTGGCTCCGAAATAGGGAGAATGATGCAGATAGTCCTCAAGAGCATCGAAACCGAGCACAAGCGGCTTGTCATGACCGTCCAGTCGCAGGTCCTGCAGGGCAGCGCCATAGGTGATGATTGAGGCCGTCAATCCTCCGCCGGTGAGGATGACCCTGTCCACCGTTTCACCGGTGCCGAGTTGCCCGAATGTCTCTCTTTTCATGCCATGCTCCTGTGGTGTCCCCATTGCCTGCCACAACCGCGCCTAGCGGCTCAGCACGCGTGCCGCCTCTTCAAGGCCGCCCAATGTCAGGGGATACATTCTGTTGTCCATCAACTGCCGAATCAGTCCGACGGACATCGTATAGTTCCATCTCGGCTCCGCCAGCGGATTGATCCAAAGACTGCGGCGAAAATGGGTGGTAAGCCGCTCGAGCCAGACGGCACCGCTTTCGGCATTCCAATGCTCGACCGAGCCGCCCGGATGGGTGATCTCATAAGGGCTCATGGACGCGTCGCCGACAAAAATCAGTCGATAATCGGGTCCAAAGGTGCGGATGACATCCTCGGTCGGGATCGTTTCGCGATAGCGGCGGACATTGTCCTTCCAGACCCGCTCATAGGGGCAGTTGTGGAAGTAGAAATATTCCATATGGCGAAACTCGGTGCGTGCCGCCGAAAACAGTTCCTCCACCACCTTGACGTGGTCGTCCATCGAGCCGCCGACATCGAAGAACATGATGAGTTTCACGGCATTGCGCCGTTCGGGTCTGGTCTTCACGTCCAGATAGCCATGCTCGGCGGTCGCGCGTATCGTGCCGGACAGGTCGAATTCTTCAGCTGCCCCTTCTCGGACGAAGCGGCGCAAACGTCTCAGCGCCACCTTGATGTTGCGTGTACCAAGCTCGACGCCGTCGTCCAGGTTCCTGAACTCGCGGCTGTCCCAGACCTTGACGGCGCGGCGGTGACGGCTTTCATTCTGGCCGATCCGCACCCCTTCCGGATTGTAGCCATAGGCGCCAAAAGGAGATGTGCCGGCCGTGCCGATCCATTTCGAGCCGCCCTGATGGCGTTCCTTCTGTTCGGCCAACCTCTGCTTCAGCGTTTCCATCAGCTTGTCAAAGCCGCCCAGCGCCTCGATCAGCTTCTTGTCTTCCTCGGACAGGTGTTTTTCTGCCAGCTTCCTCAGCCATTCTTCCGGAATGGCGGTCCTGTCCACGCCTTCGCCCGCCCCTTCGCCCAGGATGCCGCCGAAGCATTCCCCGAATACGCGGTCGAAACGGTCAATGAAGCGCTCGTCCTTGACCAGCGTCGTGCGCGCAAGAAAGTAGAAGCCGTCGATGTCATAATCCACCAGCCCGGCCTGTACTGCTTCCAGAAGCGACAGGTATTCCCTGAGCGTCACAGGGATCTTTTCTTCTTTCAGCCTGAGGAAGAAGGGCAGGAACATGGGTCTCGAGCTGGCCTTTCAGACAGGGTGACGGCACGCCGCCGCCCTATGACACCTTCTCCGTATCATAGGGCCAGGTGGCTGTCGGTCAAACGGCTGTCTGCAGCGGCATCTCCGGCTTGATCCCGATCTCGTTCAGATCATAGGGCGTGGTCTGATAGATCTCGTTGATCCAGTTGCCGAACAGGAGATGCGCATGGCCGCGCCAGCGATTGAGCGGTGCCAGCGTATCGTCATTATGCGGGAAATAGTTGTGCGGCAGCTTGATCGGAATACCGGCCGTCTTGTCGCGGAAATATTCGTCGCCGAGCGAGGTCGAGTCATACTCGACGTGGTTGAACATATAGAGCCTGTTGGCGCGCTTTTCCTCGACGAGGCAGACACCCATCTCGTCGGACTCCAGCAGGATGTTGAGGGTTTGAACCTTTTCTATGTCCTTGCGGCGCACTTCCGTCCAGCGCGAGACGGGGACCTGGAAATCATCGGAAAATCCATTGAGATAGACCGATGCAGGCGCCAGATTACGGTGGCGGTAGACGCCAAAGGCCTTTTCCTTCAGCGCATGCTTTTCGACCCGATGGAAGTGATAGATGGCGGCCATGGCGCCCCAGCAGACATTCATGGTCGAATGAACATTGGTTTCCGTCCAGTCGAAGATCTGGCTCATCTCGTCCCAATAGGTCACTTCCTCGAAAGGCAGCGTTTCAACCGGCGCGCCGGTGATGATGAAGCCGTCGAACTTGCGATCCTTCACCTCGTCCCAGGTCTGGTAGAAGGCGAGCAGATGTTCTTCTGGCGTGTTCTTCGCCTTGTGGCCGCCGATGCGTATCAGCGACAGTTCCACCTGCAGGGGGGACGCCCCGATCAGCCGGGCGAACTGGATTTCCGTCTTGATCTTGTTGGGCATAAGGTTCAGGAGGCCGATCTGCAACGGGCGAATGTCCTGGCGGACCGCCACGGTCTCGGTCATCACCCGCACGCCCTCATGCACGAGGGTCTCAAAAGCGGGCAGCGTATCGGGAATCCTGATCGGCATCTTGGTCTCAACTTTCCTTGTCGCGCGGGAAGCCTCCCGCAGAAACAAAAATACCGGCAGCTTGATATCGCCACCGGTCCTCGGAAAGTCTTCGAACTCACCTCGGCCCTTTAGCGACTTATTTAACGTGGCTGCAAGCCGGCCGGCCAAATCACCACACAACGGATTTGTATTTACGCCCGGTTGTTCCTCAAATCAACGAAAAAGCATGTGGCACTGCAGCGTGTGCAGTCAGCGCTCCCGCCGTGCCAGAAAGGCCAGCCGCTCGAACAGGTGAACATCCTGCTCGTTCTTCAGAAGCGCACCATGCAAACGGGGCAGGGCGTTCTTCACGTCACCGCGCAGATCGGCGGGATCAACCTCGTCTGCCACCAACAGGCGGATCCAGTCCAGCACTTCGGATGTCGAGGGTTTCTTGCGCAGGCCGGCTGTCTCGCGGATATCGTAGAACTGCGTCAGCGCTGCCTGCAGCAGGGCCTGCTTGATGCCCGGATAATGGACTTCAACAATGCGTGCGAGCGTCTCGGCGTCGGGGAAGCGGATGTAGTGAAAGAAGCAGCGCCTGAGGAAGGCGTCCGGGAGTTCCTTCTCATTGTTGGAGGTGATGATGACGATCGGGCGTATCCTCGCCTTCACCAGCTCTCCAGTCTCGTAGACATGAAACTCCATGCGATCGAGTTCCTGCAGGAGATCGTTGGGAAACTCGATATCGGCCTTGTCGATCTCGTCGATCAACAGCACGCATTTTTCAGTCGCGGCAAAGGCCTGCCAGAGCTTGCCCTTGCGGATATAGTTGTTCACGTCGTTGACGCGGGGATCACCAAGCTGGCTGTCGCGCAGCCTTGAAACCGCGTCATATTCATAAAGACCCTGCTGCGCCTTGGTTGTGGACTTCACGTTCCATTCGATGATCTGAAGACCGAGCGCCGCTGCCACCTGACGGGCAAGCTCGGTTTTGCCCGTGCCGGGTTCACCCTTCACCAGAAGCGGTCGTTCCAGTGCAATCGCGGCATTGACCGCAACCATCAGATCCTTGTCGGCGACATAATCGGCGGTGCCCTTAAACTGCATCCTGTCTCGCCCCATCCTTTGCCTGCATGAAGTCCTGCCCTTCCTAGACCGGAACGGGGGACAGGCCAAGAGAGGGTGCGAGATCTTCTCCTGCGCCGATCATGAGAGATTGTTCGCTCGATGAACGGGCTTTCCCTTTTTCTCTCAGATGCGCTAAGGGCTGGCGCATGAATACATCGTCCTTCACCATCCTTCTCGGTGGCCATCTCCGACTGACCGACCGGCTGCGGGCGCTGACGCGTGGCACCCGGATGATTGCGGCTGATAGCGGTATTCGCCATGCGCGCCTTCTCACCGCCCAGCCGGAACTCTGGGTTGGTGATTTCGACAGCAGCGATGCCGAAATGCATGCGGCCTGGCCCCAGGTCGAGCGGCGTTCCTATCCGGCTCAAAAGGCAGTGACCGATGGGGAGATCGCCGTTGCCGAAGCCATTCGGCTGGGGGCCACGCGCCTGGTCTTTGCCGGAGCTCTGGGTGGCGAGCGCTCGGATCACGCGCTCCAGCATTATCTCAATGCGCTTGGACTTGTTGCCGATGGCTTTGAAGTGGTTCTCACCTCGGGTGATGAAGAGGCCTATCCCTTCACTGATGAAAGCCAGCTCGAATTGGATCTGCCGAAAGGCGCCCTTTTTTCCGTCCTTGGCTTTACCGCACTTGAGGGGCTGACGATCCGCAATGCGCGCTATCCGCTGACCAATTATGCTCTCGCCTTCGGATCTTCGCGCACCATATCGAATGTGGCTGAAGGACCGATCTCGGTGTCTCTGCGGCGCGGTCGCGCCATCCTCCTTGCCCGTCCCTACGATCATTCCGGAGCCTGAACCCTTGGCGCCTCCCATTCTCAAACTTGACGATATCCAGCTGTCCTTCGGTGGAACGCCGCTTCTGGCGGGTGCCAGCCTGCAGGTCGAGCCGGGCGACCGGATCTGCCTTGTCGGGCGCAATGGATCGGGCAAGTCCACCCTGATGAAGATCGCTGCCGGTCTCGTCGAGGCGCAATCGGGTGAAGTGTTTCGCCATCCGTCATCGACCATCCGCTATCTGGAGCAGGCTCCGGATTTCGACGGTTTTTCCACGGTGCAGGCCTATGCCGAGGCTGGTCTCGGCCCGGGCGACGATCCCTATCGCGTCACCTACCTGCTGGAACATCTGGGGCTGACCGGCCAGGAAGACCCGACCCGGCTTTCCGGTGGTGAGGCGCGCCGGGCAGCTCTTGCCCGTGTGCTGGCGCCAGAACCCGACATCCTGATGCTGGATGAGCCGACAAACCATCTCGACCTGCCGACCATCGAGTGGCTGGAAGGCGAGTTGTCGAAGAGCCGCAGCGCGCTCGTTCTCATCTCCCACGACCGGCGGTTTCTGGAAAAGATCTCGACCGCCACCGTCTGGCTCGATCGCGGCTTGTCTCGTCGTCTCAACCGGGGCTTCGCCCATTTCGAGGAATGGCGAGACCAGGTTCTGGAAGAAGAGGAAATCGAGCAGCACAAGCTCGGTCGCCAGATCGAGCGTGAGGAGCACTGGCTGCGCTACGGGGTTTCGGCGCGCCGCAAGCGCAATATGCGCCGCCTTGGAAACCTGCAGAGCCTGCGCGCTCAGTATCGCGGCCACAAAGGACCGCAGGGCACGATCCAGGCCGCCGTGACCGAAGGCAAGGAAAGCGGCAAGCTGGTGATCGAGGCCGACAAGATCACCAAGTCCTATGTCGATCGCGCCATTGTCGCGCCCTTTTCCATCAGAGTGCATCGCGGAGATTGCATTGGTCTGATCGGCCCGAACGGTGCCGGCAAGACGACGCTTCTGAAAATGCTGACCGGCCAGCTTGATCCGGATTCGGGTGTGGTGAAGCTCGGAACCAATCTGGAGATCGCGGTGCTCGACCAGAAGCGCGAGGACCTCAATCCTGATGATTCCCTCGCTCATTACCTGACCGATGGCCGGGGTGAAAACCTCCTTGTCAACGGCGAGCAGAAACATGTCACCGGCTATATGAAGGACTTTCTCTTCCAGCCGGAACAGGCTCGGACCCCGATCCGCAACCTCTCCGGTGGTGAACGCGCGCGCTTGATGCTGGCGCGGATCATGGCCAAGCCCTCTAACCTTCTGATCCTGGACGAACCGACCAATGACCTTGATATCGAGACACTGGACCTGCTGCAGGAAATTGTAGCCGGCTATTCAGGAACGGTCATTCTCGTC